>DAOVUZ010000031.1 GCA_030632305.1 Dehalococcoidales bacterium
AAATGGCGCACTGTCACCCGGCTATTGCCCATATGTCCTGCCATACGCATCCCTTTGAGCACTCTACCTGGAGAGGAACCAGCCCCGATAGAACCCCGGGCACGGTGTCGGTCTGATTGCCCGTGCGTTTTGGGACCGCCAGCAAAATGATAGCGTTTTACTACGCCAGCGAAGCCCTTACCCTTTGATATCCCGGTAATGTCAACTAGGTCACCTGCTTTAAACAGGCTAACATCAACTCTGTCTCCAACTTGGGTAGCTTCAGTATCACCCACCCTGAATTCTCGGAGATACTTAAACTGCCCCAGCCCCTTGAGGTGCCCTCGCTGAGGAGAGTTAAGTCTTTTAGTTTCACCAAATCCAAGCTGGACAGCATTATGCCCGTCTTTAGCCGCAGTTTTGACCTGTATTACTGTGCACGGTCCAGCATCAATAGCGGTTACTGCCTTGGTTCCACCGTTATCGCCAAATATCTGGGTCATGCTTAGCTTTCTGCCGATAATACCTTGGAGCATATCCTTTGCCACCCCGTTATAATTTAATATCTATCTCAACCCCTGAGGGTAAGTTCAGACTGGTCAAGGCGTCTATTGTTTTGGAGGTTGTTTCTACAATATCAATAAGACGCTTGTGGGTTCGAATTTCAAACTGCTCTTGCGAATCCTTGTCAATAAAGGGGGAGCGAATAACACTAAACTTCTGGATATGGGTAGGTAGAGGCACTGGTCCTACAACTACCGCCCCAGTGCGCTCCACTGCTTCTACAATTTGCTCCGCCGATTGGTCAAGAATCTTGTGGTCAAACCCCTTTAGCTTGATACGAATTTTCTGCTTAGCCATATAAAAAACACCTCACTTAAGATGCTTAAGAATTCTGGTTAACCTAGCTTCTACCCATAGTTTTAACCTGGTCTGCCAATTCCGCTGGTAGCACCTGATGGCGATAAAACTCCATAGAGTGGGTGGCTCTGCCCTGGGTTAATGACCTGAGACTGGTGGTATACTCAAAGGTCTCAGCCAATGGTATAAAGGAGCGAATAATAGATATTCCGCCATGTGGCTCAATAGCTTCGATACGCCCCCTCTTTGAGTTGAGGTCACCTATTATATCGCCGAGAAACTGTTCTGGTGTAACCACCTCCAGTCTCATAATAGGTTCCAGAAGGAGGGGTTTAGCTCTAGCGACACCATCCCTTAGTGCCATTGAGCCAGCCATCTTAAATGCTAGCTCTGAAGAGTCAACCTCGTGGTAGCTCCCATCATAAAGGCTTACCTTAATATCTACCACAGGGTAGCCAGCTACTACCCCATTCTGCAGAGCTTCTTTAATCCCAGCCTCTGCCGCTGGGATATATTGTTTGGGTATAGTTCCACTTTTAATACGGTCGACAAACTGAAAGCCGCTGCCACGCTCCATAGGCTCGAGCTCAATACAGACATGACCATACTGGCCATGTCCCCCGGTTTGCCGAACAAATTTTGCTTCGGCTCGCACCGGTATAGTAATAGTCTCCTTATAGGCAACCCGTGGCTTGCCTACCTTTGCCCCCACCCTGAATTCACTGAGTAATCGGCTGACTAGGACTTCCAAGTGAAGCTCACCCATACCTGAAATAACTGTCTGCCCTGTCTCCTGGTTATAATTTACCCTAAATGTAGGGTCTTCCTCGCTCAACTTGTTTAGGGCTTCGCCCATCTTATCCTGGTCAGCCTTGGTTCTGGGTTCAATAGCAATAGACAGCACTGGCTCGGGGAAACGGATAGATTCAAGAAGTACCGGCTGCGAGGAATGGCACAGGGTATCACCGGTAAAGGTATTCTTAAGACCCAATGTAGCTACGATAGCTCCGGTGTCGGCATCAGCCACCTCCTCACGGTGATTAGCATGCATTAATAATAGCCGCCCGATGCGCTCCTTCTTGCCCCGGGTTGCGTTGAATATCTGGGCTCCCGCCTCCACTCTACCCGAATATACCCTGAGATAGACCAGCCTGCCGACAAAGGGGTCAGAAACTACCTTAAAGGCTAGGGCTGAAAAGGGAGCGTCATCTCTGGCTGGGCGAGTGACCTCGGCGCCTAACTTGGTATCAATAGCCCTTACCGGCGGCATATCTAATGGAGAAGGAAGATAACTTACAATAGCATCCAGTAATGGCCGAATACCTTTATTCCTCAGTGCACTGCCACAAAGAACAGGCACCCCTTTATTAGCCAGGGTTGCCCTTCTCAAGGCACCTCTTAACTCAGCGGCGGTAATCCTACTACCCTCGAGATAAGCTACCATAATCTGGTCATCGTATTCAGCCAATTTTTCAATTAGTGTCTGGCGAAAACTGGCACATTTTGCCTGCTCCGACTCAGGAATAGCTACCTCGGCTGGTTCTGAATCAATATTCCCATCAAAACTCCAAGCCTTATTCTCCACGAGGTCAATAATCCCCTTGTAGGAGGGCCCACTGCCTAAAGGGAGTTGTACAGGGAGGGGTTTAGCTTGCAGTCGCTGTTCAATCATAGATAGACTGCGGTCAAAATCGGCACCAGTTCGGTCCATCTTATTAATGAAGCAAATCCTGGGCACATTGTATCTGTCAGCCTGTCGCCATACTGCCTCTGATTGAGCTTCAACTCCAGCCACAGCATCGAAAACCACTACCCCGCCATCCAGAACTCTGAGGCAGCGCTCGACTTCGGCGGTAAAATCCACGTGCCCCGGGGTGTCGATAATATTGATGTGGTGGTCGTGCCAATAGCAGGTAGTAGCCGCAGAGGTGATGGTGATACCGCGTTCCTTTTCCTGCTTCATCCAGTCCATCACTGCTGTTCCTTCGTCCACATCACCAATTTTATAGGTGCGACCAGTGTAATATAGTATCCTCTCAGTGGTGGTGGTCTTACCGGCATCAATGTGAGCGATAATAGCTATATTTCGTATGTGTTCTAAGGGGGAACTCCTAGGCACAGTCCTATCCTCTACCCTGAATTTCACTAATACTGGGCTTACCATTTAATAACTAACAACCTTTCACCATCTATAATGGGCAAAGGCTCTATTTGCCTCAGCCATTTTATGAGTGTCCTCTCGCTTTTTAACAGTTGCTCCCTGCCCCTGTGAGGCATCACTAATTTCAGCAGCCAGCTTCTCTGCCATGGATTTTCCTGTCCTGGCTCTGGTTGATTTTACTAGCCAGCGTATAGCCAGGGAAAGACCACGGTCAGGGCGAACCTCCACTGGCACCTGATAGGTAGCACCACCAACCCGGCGTGGCTTAACCTCAAGCAGAGGGGTCACATTCTTTACCGCCTGTTCTAAGACGGTGACCGGGGCTTTTGACACCTGCTGCTCCATAATCTGTAGAGCATCATATATAATTCTCTCTGCCGTGCTTTTTTTGCCGCACATCATTACCTTATTAATCAACCTGGCTACGGTTACATTATTATACTTGGCATCAGGAGGTATTTCTCTTTTTATAGCTTGTGCCCGTCTTGACATTTTATCTCCTAAGCAGTCTCGGTTGGGGCTTTGCCCCGTTTGGCACCATACTTACTACGCCCCTGCTGACGGTTAGCTACACCGCTGGCATCCAATGCCCCTCGGATGATATGGTAACGAACACCGGGTAAATCCTTCACCCGCCCGCCGCGAATCAGCACCACCGAGTGTTCCTGCAACTCATGCCCCTCACCAGGAATATAGGCGGTTACCTCTATGCCATTGGTCAGCCGCACCCTGGCTATTTTGCGCAGCGCCGAATTGGGCTTCTTCGGTGTGGTAGTCTTAACCTGAAGGCAAACCCCTCGCTTCTGCGGTGAGCCTTTCCCCGGTGTTGTCCTATTCTTCAAAGCGTTGTAGCTAAGGAGCAATGCCGGCGTTTTGGTTTTCTTGGTAGCCTTCTTACGTCCTTTACGGATAAGCTGATTAACCGTAGGCAATCGTTTGCCTCCTATCCCACACAATGTAAATGGATGAGTCTTAGCTCATCCATTCAAAGCCGCAGTCAAAGATTGAACACCAAATCCAATCTATCAACTATCGGCTGAATCAACCGACACTAAAATGTAAGTTTACCACAGTTGAAGATTGACTGTCAACAATTATGTTTGAGAGGGGGACAAAGTTGGTAAACAATCTCTAGATAGATTGTCTATTAACTCTGTCTCTGCTATACTTTGCTTGCGTGCCCCCATCGTCTAGAGGTCTAGGACACTGGCCTTTCAAGCCGGTAACAGCGATTCGAATTCGCTTGGGGGCACCAGCTATTTGTTCCGGGGTTAACTCAGAATTTACCCTTCAGCTTTTCATAGGTTTCAGCCAGGGCTTCGGGTAATACTCTTACGTCAGATATTACCGGCATAAAGTTGGTATCACCCTGCCACCGGGGCACAATATGGGTATGAAAATGGTCGTCTATACCTGCCCCGGCTACCTTTCCCATATTTATGCCTATATTGAAGCCGCTGGGGTTAAATACCTGCCTTAGAATCTTGATACTTCGGCTGACTATTTCAAAGTGCTCATTAAGCTCTTCATCGGTTAGCTGTTCCAGGCTAGCTATGTGCCGGTAGGGGGATACTATCAGGTGTCCCGGATTATAGGGATAGCTATTCATAATGATGAAGTTTTTGTCTCCCCGATACAGGATATAGTTTTGGGCGTCACTACTTTGTCTGGGCTTGTCACATAAAACGCACCCTTCTGCTTTTTCCATCTGAATATATTCTATACGCCACGGTGCCCAAATCTGCTCCATATCATTCTCCTTGTCAGACGCTCAGCTCTATTTTAGTCGGCTACTTGCCAAAGGTCAAAGGTTTTTTAGCGATGGTCGTTTATCAACCTCACCCCATTTGAGTCTCTATTGGGTAACCCTATCCCCTTATATCCCCTTCCCCTTATCAAGGGGAAGGGGAAGACAATTTATTGAGAGGGGCGAAGCCCCTTTCAGACACTCTGTTAGATTAGTCTCCTTGAAAGGAGAGGGGGGAAGATTATTTTTGAAGGGGCTTCGCCCCTTCCACCCTCCATAATAATCAATCTCCAACCCCCCATAAGCTACCTCAAACATCCATATAAGCAACTCCCCTATAGGCAACCTACAAAGCAATGAGGCTGCTTTGAAACGCTACAAGTATTATAGCCACAAATAGAAAGCGAGGGATTGGGGGAGTAGCCCCTCTGAGGCTCTCCCATTACTACCCCAGAGTAAGGAGAGTTAAAGAGAGGTGAGACCTCTCTTATATAACCAATTCCCTCTTTGAAGGTGAGGCAACAATTGTAAAAAATACAGCTATACTCTATAGTTACATCAGTCGTGGAAAGTAAGAGCCCATCAGGTGATACAATAACCTTTCTGGGAACCGGCGGCGCCAGGATAATGGTTGCCAACCAGATTCTAGCCTCAGGTGGCTTATGGCTCAACTTAGGTGGCACTGAAATACTTATTGACCCTGGCCCGGGTAGTATTGTTCAGTCGACTAAGAGGAAGCTTAGAGCCGATAAGCTCAATGCTATCATCCTGTCGCACCGCCACTTAGACCACTCGGCAGATGTCAATATTATGGTTGAGGCGATGACTCAGGGTGGATTGAGGCGGCGCGGCTGGCTGTTCGCTCCGGCTGATGCCCTGGGGACTGAGGCAGTTATCTTTTCCTACCTGAAAGACTGTCTTGACGGTATTGAGGTATTAAAGGAGGGCAAGTCCTACTCTATAGGCAATGTCTCCTTTACCACCCCAATTCGGCACATACACTCGGTAGAAACCTATGGCATGCTATTTAGTGCTGGTGAGCATACCTTCTCCTATATTACCGATAGCCGCTATTTTGATGGCTTGTGTCGTAGCTATGGTAGTGAACTTTTAATTATAAATGTCGTCTTTCTGGAGGCAGGTCACCCTTTCGACCACCTATCGGTGCCTGATGCCGAGCACATTATTATGGAATTAAAGCCGAAGGTAGCTATCTTGACTCATTTTGGTATGACGATGTGGCGGGCAAAGCCGTGGGAAGTGGTCCAGAGTCTGTCTGAGAAGACAGGGGTCAGGGTACTCGCCGCCAGGGATGGTATGAAGTTCGATCTGTCACAGCTGGGAAATAGCTAAAATAAAAAATCAGGAAGCAATTCGTATCCGGTTAGCTTTGAATTGTTTTTCATGTTATGTAAATGAGGTCAGCTTTTGGAAAAAGCGGAGAGTGTGGTAGATGTAATTGCCTTGTTTACGTAGTCACAATAACACACAACTTTTACCTTTCAGGGTGTGCATCTGAGAGATACTTGGCGACTTTTAGGAGGGGATTTGGCTCAAGGGGAGAGGGTAACAAAACGCTAGAATGTGCAATGCTCGATATTGACTACGCATTGACATCACAGGCATGAGTAGTTTATCGTTGGTAATCTGAGGATTGATATTAAAAACACTAAGAGCTATCTGCCATAATACATTTAGGGTTTCCAACCCAATCAGTCAGAAAAGACGGGCTTATTGAATAAGGGGGATTATGCCGAGATGGTTAAGATTATAACTGATAGCACTTCAGATATATCGCCTGAACAGGCTAAGAACTTAGGTATTCACGTAGTACCCAGTTATATTCGATTTGGTAAAGAAATCTACCGAGACGGTGTTGATATTAGTAAGCCTGGGTTCTATCAAAAGTTGATTGATTATCCCGTACATCCTCAGACTTCGGAAGCGAGTGCCGAGGATTTTGCCGAAATATATTCACGTTATGAACATGAAGCTGAAGGGATTGTATCTATACACATATCATCCAAGATAAGTCGTATGTATGATTCGGCTCGAAAAGGTAAGAAAAAGGCAAAAGCACAATATGCTATTGAAGTTATTGACTCAAATTTTGCATCTATCGGTTTAGGCTTAATTGTTATTGCTGCAGCAAGGCTTGCTAATGTGGGAGGGAGCATTCAGGATATCGTTAACGAAACGAAAAGAGCAATCGGTCAAATAAGTATGTTTGGATCGTTTGACACTATGAAGTATATGGCTAAGGGTGGACGTGTGACTAAGCATGTGATGGAGTTATCTAGTATATTTCGAATAAAGCCTTTGCTTACCTTCAGAGACGGTGAAATTGTGGCCGAAGGTCTAGCCCGTACACATTCAGGTGGCATGGAGAGATTATTTGAATATACAAGAAATGCCCCAATAATTCAGGATTTGAGTATCGGCTACAGTACGGATTACAACTCCGCCATAGCACTAAAACAACGATTGGGTTCGGTTTTCCCCGAGCAGAGAATACGTATAGAACAGATAGGTGCTGCACTCGGAGCACATTCTGGGCCAGATGCATTATTTGTGGCATTTAGACGAGCTGAATAGGCAACCAAATACAAAATGTCCTAGTCTTGCAGGTATCTACATAAGGTTACCACCCTTGGTCTGGAAATGTTAGCTATCGGTGCCTTCTATGATGAGCAGGTCAAGGAAGTACTCCGGCTGGATAAGCAATATAAGCCATTATATATTAAGCCATTAGGTAAGCCATCTTGAAACTATGTTACTATTTCATAGAAGCGTATTGTTTCCAATAAATATGAAGACTATAATGGGTTACACTTCAAGGAGGTGGAAAGAAATGGAAGAAGTAGAGAATCTGATAAAGATGTGTCTCGGCGAAATCGAGCGGATGCTCACGACCAAGACTGTGGTGGGCGAGCCAATGACCGTAGAGGGTAATACCATCATTCCCCTTGTCAGCATTGGCTTTGGCATTAGTGGTGGAGGCGGTAGGGGCAAAGGTCCTAAGGAAACAGGCGAGGGTGCCGGGGTTGGCACCGGGGGTGGTGGTGGTATTAAGCCTGTTGCTGTAATTGTGATCAACAAAGAGGGTGTGAGGATTGAGCCAATTAAGGGAGGGGCAGCTACCTTTGCTGAGAAGGTTGCCGACATCGCCGGCAAGGCTATGG
>DAOVUZ010000020.1 GCA_030632305.1 Dehalococcoidales bacterium
CTCGGTGCTAAATTAGCCCCTTAAACCCCCTTATTTTTGACCTCTACTGCAATAATACTAAAGTAAGGTAAACAAATAGGTAAATAAATGGTAAATAAATGGTAAATAAATGGTAAATACTAGTATTAACAAATTACTTGTATTCTGCATCTATGCCTTATTGTCATACTTGACCAAAAGTTGGCAAGGGTAATCGCCTATGCCGGTGGCAATCTGTCTAACAGTGACCATCTCATACCCCTCTGGAATATCCGGCTTATCATCAAGTAAGTTTACTGCATCACGCAATTCCTGGTCCCGAATCGCCAGGTAAACCTGAGTAGAGCCTAGATTTTGGTGTCCTAGTAGTTCCTGAACTGCCTTGATACTAGCTCCCCGCTCTACTAGGCTAGTGGCGAACTTGTGCCTCAAACTGTGGCAGTGGATATCAAGCCCCGCTTTCTTGGCAAACCGTTGAATCTTGTTGCTGATAGAGGCTGGCCTGAGGTCAAATACTCTATCGTCTGGCCTTTTTCCTTTTGTGAAATTGTGCAGTCTTTCGGCTATTACCGGGATTAGGGGAATGTGCCTATCCTTTAGACCCTTGCCCGCTACCACGATAAGGAACTCCGCCTCTATGTCTTTGACCTGTAAGTTTGCTAGCTCAGCCCTTCTCATACCCGTTTTGAGTGCCAGTTCAACCAGCAGGCTGTCTCTGGCAATACAGTCCCGGTGTGTTGTCTTGTTCTCTAATGCCCCAAACAGCCTATCAATATCGGAGTCATTTATGTATTGCGGCAATGTCTTTGGGGATCTGATCTTAAAACCGCTCATTGGCTCACCATACCATTGCATAAAACTCTTGATAGTGCTGGCATATCTTATAAGCGTCCTGGGTTTCCTATCGGTGTATTGTGCCAGAAAGCCTTTAGCAAGCTCCGGCGATGGTGGAAAGTTGTTTAAGTATTGCCTGAACCTGAGAAGTAGTCTTCTTTCATTAACTAGGTTTCTAGGATTGTGGATCTTGAGCTTGAGGTCGCTATCGTATAACAGGAATAGCTCATCTCCATTCAAGTTTCGTAGCCTTAATTTTCTTTTGACTTCCGGTGTTAATAGCATCTCCAGTAACTCCCTTAATGAGAGGTCATCAGTTAGAACTGGTGTCTTTTCCTCAATGGTGGGCGATACTGGACTTGAACCAGTGACCTCTTGCGTGTGAAGCAAGCGCTCTAACCACTGAGCTAATCGCCCCAAAGCGTATCTATCTCGCTCTAAGAAAATTTTACTTGGTTTAGACTTAGGTGTCAATGTGCTTTGTTGCCAGCTTGACAGTAAGTATGTAACTCGGCTTATAATAACTGACTTGGCTGTGGGTGTGTGTTTCCCCTGACCACCATAAGTAATTGACTAATGGAAAAGGGAGGACTAACTTGGAGTATTTCTTAAATGAGCAACAAAAGGCAATAAAGCGTCTGGCAAGAACGATAGCCGAGGAGAAGATACTACCGGTTCGGGCAGAGCTTGATGAGAGGGAAGAGTTTCCCTGGGCTATAATGAAAGACCTTGCCGATGCTGACATGTTTGGTGTCTTTATCCCTGAAGAATATGGGGGTGTGGGTGAAGGATGTCTTGCGCTATGTTTGGTTGTCGAGGAGCTAAGCCGAGTATGTAGTAGTATAGCTATTAGCTTTGCTGCTAGCGCACTGGGAAGCCTTCCCCTGATAATGTATGGAACTGAAGAACAGAAGCGGAAATACCTGTCTGATATTGTTTGTGGGAAGAGGCTAGCTGCCTTTGCTCTGACTGAGTCAACAGCCGGTAGTGATGCCGGTGCCATAAAAACTACTGCTAATCAAGTGGAGGGGGGCTACATACTTAACGGAACCAAGCAGTTTATCACCAACGGCGGTGAGGCTGAAATATATACCGTTATTGCTTTAACGAACAAGGGAAAGGGTACCCGTGGTGCTAGCGCTTTCCTGGTGGAGAAGGATACGCCCGGCTTTTCTTTCGGCAGGAAAGAGAAGAAGATGGGCATTCGTGCTTCTTCAACAAGGGAACTGGTTTTCGAAGATTGCCTGGTTCCTGAGGAGAATATGATTGGTCGGGGGGGAATGGGATTTATTATGACGATGATAGTGCTGGACTGCTCCCGCCCCGGGATAGGAGCTCAAGCGGTGGGGTTGGCTCAAGGAGCTTTGGAGGCAGCGGTGGACTATGCTCAACAGCGCATCCAATTTGAGCACCCTATCATTTCGATTCAAGCTGTCCAGCACATGCTGGCTGACATGGATATCCAGTTGGAAGCCGCCAGGCTAATGGTTTATGCCGCAGCCAGGACAATAGATAGCGGAGCCAGGAACTTTACCGAAGAATCGGCTATGGCTAAGGTCTTTGCTTCAGACATGGCTATGAGAGTTACTACCGATGCTGTGCAGATTTTTGGTGGTGTTGGTTACATGCGTGATTATCCCGTTGAGAAAATGATGAGAGATGCCAAAATCACCCAGATATATGAAGGCACCAATCAGGTCCTAAGAAATGTCATCGCCTCTGAACTCAGGAAGAGGAATGCAATGCGTGAATAAATATTGCGCTTTGCCTGGGGCAGGTTCCTGGCAACCGATGTTTAAATTGACCCCAAACCAACACTGCTCGGGGAAGAAAGCAATATGGAACCTCATCCGCAAGCTTGCACTAAGTATGCGGCTCGGCTTATAATAAGCTGACTTCAGCTTGAGTTGAGGTGGAATATAATGTCGATAAATGTTTCTCAGCAGCTTAAAGCCCCTATAGGCTCAGTACGAGATTATGAGGTGAGTGAGGTTGTTGATATTGCTGGGGGTGATAGCCTGGTTCAGGGTGAGCTTGGGTTGATACGTACTGACCTGGGTATCCTGGCTAAAGGTACACTACACACTGAGGTTGAGGTTACCTGTAGCCGCTGTTTGAGTTTGTTTAGTTGTCCTCTGTCTCTAGATATTGAAGAGGAATTTTTCCCTACGGTAGATGTAGTTACTGGTGCCTGGCTGCCTGTGCCTGATGAGTCCGGTTGCTTTACTATTGATGAGCATCATACCCTTGATTTAACCGAGGCGATATGTCAGTATGCGCTACTGGCTATCCCGATGAAGCCACTTTGTGATGAAGATTGTGCCGGGTTATGCCCCAATTGTGGTCAAAATCTTAACCACGGACCTTGTGATTGTCTACCTCAGGGGATTGACCCTCGCTGGTCTGAGTTAAGTAAATTGCTTTGTATATGATTGCATAAATGCTTGTTTGCAGGAAGGGATACCGCAAACTCTAAACAAATTCAAATCACTAATGACCAAATGCCCAAAACGTTTAGGATTTAGAGATTAGTATTTAGGATTTCACAAGGAACGGAGTAGGTTATGGGAGCTTTACCAAAGCGAAAAATAGCTAAGGCACGTCGGGGTAAGCGGCGTAGCCATATTGGCCTGTCTTCTCCTCCTCGGGACCTTTGTCCTCAATGTCATAGCCCTAAACTGCCTCACCATGTTTGCCCTACCTGTGGCAGCTATGGTGGCAGGGAGGTCATTGAGATTAAAAGCCCGAAAAAGAAGGCTGGCTGATGACCGATGAGCGGTGACAGGATTAGAGCCGCTTTTTGGTTATATTGTTGCTGCATTAATCTAGAAGAGAGGCTGAGCCGATGAAGGTAGCCTATGTCTTTCCCGGTCAGGGTTCTCAGTGGGTAGGCATGGGTCGTGACCTTTATGATAATTTTGATTCAGCTAAAGCCGTCTTTGAGCAGGTTGATGAGACTTTAGGCTTTCCCCTATCCAGGTTATGCTTTGACGGACCAGAAGACGAACTTCTCCAGACTATCAATGCTCAACCAGCAATAGTAACCGTCAGCTTTGCTTGCTTGAAGGCTATCTATGATGTGAGCGGTAGCAATGGGCTACCATCCCCTGCCTTTGTTGCCGGTCATAGCCTGGGTGAATATACGGCACTGGCAGCAGCCGGAGTGCTTGATTTTGCCGATACTGTTTATCTGGCTCGAGAGAGGGGGCGGTTAATGGATGAAGCTGGGCTGAGCCAACCGGGGGGTATGGTGGCAATAATCGGGCTTGATGAAGCTTCATTGGCTGAGGTATGTGTCAGGACGAATACCCGGATTGCTAATATTAACTGCCCTGGTCAGCTAGTAATCAGTGGGGCAAAGGAGAATCTAACCCGGGCTGCAGATTTAGCTAACAGCAGAGGGGCTTATCGCACCATACCGTTGGCGGTAAGTGGCGCCTTTCATACGCCACTGATGCAGTCGGCAGTCGATGGTATAGCTGAGATTTTAGCCACCCTTTCCTTTAACGACCCGGCCGTTCCTATTATAGCTAATACTACCGCCCAGCCATTGACCACTGCTGAACTGGTTAAGGAAGAGTTGCTGGGCCAGCTGTGTCATTGTGTTCAGTGGCAGCCCTCAATTGAGTATATGGTAAATGATGAGGTGTCTACTTTTATTGAGATAGGGCCGGGCAGAGTGCTTACCGGTCTTATTAAACGGATAAACAAAAGTGTTAACTTGATAAATATAGGTGATGCTGAGGCTATTAAAAAAATAGTTTGTTGAGTGTTCTTACCTGTGAAATGATGTCATTTACCATAGTAAATTGGAGAGATTTTTAAGCAACTCCCCTTAGTAAAGGCCTTTTGGGGGTGGGCAAATACTGAGAGTCAAAGATAGGCGAAGCCCCTCTAAAGAAATTGTTTTCCCCTTCCTCTTATTAAGGGGAAGGGGATAAAGGGGATAGGGTTACTAAGTTAAAACCCAAGGAGGCAATTATGAATCTTTCTAATAGGGTGGCTATAGTTACTGGTGGTGGTCGAGGCATAGGACGGACTATCGCTCTGAAATTGGCTGAGGTTGGGGCTACTGTCGTCGTCAATGATATTGGTGAGGCTTCTCCCGTTGGCAGTGTGGCTGAGGAAATCAAGGCTATGGGTGGGCAGAGCCTGGCGGTTCTGGCTGATGTGAGTTCATCATCAGATGTCGCTAGGCTGGTGGAAGAAACTATAGCCGCTTATGGGAAGGTCGATATCTTGGTAAATAATGCTGGCATTGCCCGCGACCAGCTTATCATCCGGATGTCAGACGAAGACTGGGACAGGGTATTAAGTGTCAACCTGAAAGGCGCCTTTCTTTGTGCCCGAGCGGTATTAAGACATATGATTAAACAGCGTTGGGGTAGAATTATCAGTATTGCCAGTATTGTTGGGCTGGTGGGCAACCCAGGACAGGCTAACTATGCTTCAGCTAAAGCCGGCATTATTGGCTTTACCCGGACGGTTGCCAAGGAAGTGGCTGCTCGTGGTATCACGGCTAATGCTATTGCCCCTGGCTTTATTGATACTGAGATGACACAACGGCTGGAAGAAGACTGGAAGCAGCAGCTTAAGAAGCAAATCCCTCTCGGTTACTTTGGCTCTCCCTGTGATGTGGCTGAGGCGGTGGCTTTTCTGGCTTCGGAAGAGGCAAGGTATATTACCGGGCAGGTGCTAAGTGTGGATGGAGGTATGGCTGGAGCTTGGTTATGAAGAGGTCATTTAGCAACCTATTCCCCTGCCCCCTTCCCTTATTAAGGGAAGGGGGGTGTAGGTAGGAGAGGGGCGAAGCCCCTCTCTAAAATCTCTTCCCCCTCATGCAAAGAATACATCTCCCTATTATGGAGAGGGGGATTGAGGGGGTGAGGTTGATAAACAATGTATATGAATATTATTGATTCTTATAACTTCGGGCAGGTTGTAGTTAACGGCAAGAGGTATACCTCGGATGTAATCATTTTCCCTGATAGGGTTAGAGATAACTGGCGGAGAAAGATGTCTCATCAGCTATGCCTTGGTGACATAGCTGAGGTTATGACTGAAAGCCCCGAGGTGCTGGTAGTTGGCACCGGGGCATCAGGCTTGATGAAGGTGTTGCCTGAGGTAGAACAGAGTGTTGGTGCTCAGGGTATCAAGCTCATTGTGGAGGCTACTGGTAAGGCTTGCCCTACCTATAACCAGCTTTGTCATTCTCAGAAGGTGATAGCCGCTCTCCATCTTACCTGCTGATGATTGCTTGTTCTGCTATTGCATGAGTGATACTATTGTTGACCGATGTGATATAATGCGGCTTAGTTTTAGGGGTAATCTATGGCAGGGGAGCGGCGAAAAGCGAGGGTACTGGCTCTGCAGGCACTGTATGAGATTGACTCTGTGGGGCATGAGATGGAAGCAGTGGTAAGCCGTCTTCTGGCTAAGGGGGAGTTATCAGAGGAAAATGCTGCCTTTACCCGTGAGCTGGTAAGCGGTGTTATCCAGAATAGGGAGAAGATTGACTGCAATATTCAAAGCTTTGCTCCTGCCTGGCCGGTAGCACAGATACCGGTAGTTGATAGGAATATTCTGAGGCTTGCGATATTCGAAATTTTACTTGATAATAAGGTGCCGGTTAAGGTAGCTATAAATGAGGCGGTTGAGTTAGCCAAGATGTTTGGTGGTGACAATTCACCCAAGTTTGTTAACGGAGTCTTGGGCTCAGTTAGCGCTCTCGCTGTAAATAGAATGCTTGTGGAAAGGAAAGGAGAAAATGCCAACCATTGATGAGCGGTTAAAAAAGATAGTTGTCGACCAGTTGGGCGTAGAGGCTGATGAGGTAGTACCATCAGCTAGCTTTATTGACGATTTAGGTGCTGATTCTCTGGATTTAGTGGAACTGATAATGTCCTTGGAAGAGGAGTTTAGCAATCCATCCCACAAGGTTGAGATACCTGATGAGGATGCTGAAAAGATAATGACTGTCCAGGATGCCATTGATTATCTTAAAGACCACGGTGTTGAGGATGAGTAGGCTGGGGAGTTAAGTTCACAAGCAATTTGCCTGATTTCTTTATCGAATGTCGACCGGCTCAAGGGGCTTGGTTTGCTGGTTAATGTATTTCTCAGCAATCTTGCGGAAATGGAATCCATAGATGGCAAAGGTTACGGATAAAGGAAAAGACCGTGGCCATCTTAATAGGGTTAAGATAAGCAGCTTCCAGTAATACTTTCTTCCCTTCTCCCTGATACCCAGGAACCATATAGATTTGGTAAATGCCTTAATATGGAAGAAAGTGATTCTCTCCCTTGCCATCCCCCCGGGTTTATATTCTTTTAGGAATGTTTTGACCCGTTCGTAATATTGCTTGGGTGAATAAATTGTATTTAGGATGTGTTTATAGCCGCTGATGAGTGTTTCATAGTTCATTTTGGGAATGAAGTTGAGGGAGAAGTCGGTATTGTTACCAGAAGAATCCTTGAGTAGGCGGTTCTCCTCTTTCAAACGCTGGAACAGCCTTGTCCCCCGGGGAGCTTGCAGTAAACCGACCATTGCGGTAACAATTCCACTTTTTTGAATAAAGTTGATTTGGCTTTTAAAGATGGAGACGGGGTCGCTATCGAAGCCTACAATAAATCCTCCTTGCACCTCCAGTCCATAGTTTTGAACCTTCTTCACCGAAGCCACTAAATCACGATTTTTGTTTTGAATCTTATTGCACTCAGCCAGACTTTCTTCATTAGGGGTTTCGATACCAATAAATACCGTGTTAAACCCTGCCTTGACCATCAATCGCATTAGCTCTTCGTCATCGGCAAGATTTATAGATGCTTCCATGGATAAGACAAAGGGGTATTTCCTCTCCTCCATCCACTTAATTATCGTCGGTAGGATTTCGGTCTTTAGTT
Organism: Dehalococcoidales bacterium; assembly: GCA_030632305.1. Taxonomy (GTDB): domain Bacteria; phylum Chloroflexota; class Dehalococcoidia; order Dehalococcoidales; family DAOVUZ01; genus DAOVUZ01. The sequence goes on from DAOVUZ010000020.1 coordinate 7,717, forward strand.
TTCTCTTGTTGCCGATAAAATTATCATCAACAATAAACACACCACCCCGCCAGCCGCGATTATATAAGACGTCAAATTCGGCAAGTAACTGGTCTTTATCTTTGGTTCGTGGCTTATGCCCATTTAGTATGATAATATCACAGAACTCGCAGTTGAAAGGGCAGCCCCGAGAATACTGAATATCCATAGATGAGTATTTTTTCATGTCGATAAGTGGCCACAGAGGGATAGGAGTTTTTCTCAGGTCTGGTCGTTCGGTAGAGGTGTAAATGTGTTTGGCACACCCTCTGTCTAAATCCTCTAAAAAGGGAGGAAGTGTGATTTCAGCCTCATCAAGCACAAAATGGTCTACCCCATCAAATTCTTCGTATCTTGTAGTAAACAGGGGACCGCCAGCAACAATCTTGGTACCCATTTTGTTACATCTGGCAATAACCTCTTCTGCTGAATCCCTTTGTACCACCATAGCACTGATAAGCACATAATCAGCCCATTTAAGGTCTTCATCGGTTAGACTGGTTACATTCATATCTACCAGTTTTTTCTCCCACGCATCGGGGAGCATTGCCGCTACAGTTAATAAACCTAGCGGTGGGAAGTTTGCCTTCTTAGAGGCGATTTTTAAGGCGTTCTTGAAACTCCAGAAGGTGTCCGGGTATTGGGGATAAACCAGAAGTATTTTCAAATTTAGTTTCCTTGACACGTCTTGGTTAATTCAGCTTGAGCATTGTAGATTCCATTTATTATAGCACCTTTTCTCTCATAAAGTAAGAAGCTGTTTTTCATAGAAGATGGTTGATTGGTATCTGAATAGAAATTGGCTTGACCTCTATACTGGCTTTAGCTACACTTTTTAATACTAATGAGTTATTATAGAGTTGGGGAGGACAATTCTGGAAGCGATAGAAGTAGCCCGCAAAGCAGTTGAAGCCGCCAGTGATAAGCAAGCTAGTGATATTTTGTTGCTGGATGCCCGGGGAGTATGCAGCTTTGCTGATTATTTTGTGATA
>DAOVUZ010000003.1 GCA_030632305.1 Dehalococcoidales bacterium
GGAATCCCCATTTCCTGGCGTAGAGTGTCAAGAATATAGAAGCATTTAGGGGCGGAGATATCTTCCAGATTAATGCCGCCAAAGGATGGCTGAAGCCACTTCACTGTCTGAATTATCTCATCAGGGTTCTTGGTATTGAGGCAGATAGGCACCGCATCCACCCCACCCAGATACTTAAACAGGAGCGCCTTACCCTCCATCACCGGCAGGGCGGCCTCAGGGCCAATGTCACCTAGGCCAAGAACCCTGCTGCCATCGGAGACCACAGCTATGGTATTCCACTTATTGGTATACTCGTAGACCATTTCTTTGTCAGCTTTTATTGCCTTACACGGTTCGGCTACGCCGGGGGTGTACCATATGGCAAAGTCATTAATGTCACGAACCGGGCATTTAGCTATAGTCTGTATCTTCCCGCGATAAAATGGATGCAGCTTCATAGCATCCTCTGTCGGTTTGTGCGCTCTAGCTAAAAGCTCCTCTTTACTTATCCTGTGCGGCATAGCTCATTTCCTCAGGCATCGTTAACTTAAAAACTCATAGTTCAGCGAAATACTCTGACACCGGTATTATGTTGGCATTATACCGTGCTTCTTTTCAGGTCTTTGTTCTACCTTATCTATTGCTGCTTCCAAGGCTTTGATAAGCCTTGGCCTCGTTTCTGCCGGGTCAATCACATCATCAACATGCAAGTGCTGGGCAGCCTGGTAGGGATTGGCAAACATAGTTTTATATTCCTTTATTTTCTCCTGGAGCAATTTGTCGGCATCGTCTGCTTTTTCTAACTCTTTTCGGAATATTATTGAGGCTGCTCCCTCTGGCCCCATTACTGCCAGTTCGGTAGTAGGCCAGCAGAATACGGTATCAGCCCCCAAATCCTTACTGCACATTCCAAGATAGGAGCCCCCATATGCCTTTCTGATAGTGATGGTTATCTTTGGTACCGTAGCCTCCGAATAGGCATAAAGCATCTTGGCTCCATGCCTGATTATTCCGCCCCATTCCTGTTCTGGTCCTGGCATATATCCGGGCACATCAACCAGGTTAATAACCGCAATATTGAAGGCATCACAAAATCGGATAAACCGGGAAGCCTTATCACAGGAATCAATATCCAGGACTCCAGCTATTGACATTGGTTGGTTAGCTATTATCCCCACCGACCATCCGTTCAATCTGGAGAAGCAGGTGATTATATTGGTGGCAAATAAAGGGAATAGCTCAAAGTAATTCTTCTTCCCATCCTGCCTCTGGTCAAATAACCGCTCAATTATCTTGTGCATATCATAGGGCATCTTTGGATTTGCTGGAACAATATCAAATATGGTGTCATCTATTCTATCGGGGGCATCTCCCCAATCAACCCTTCTCGGCTGCTTTTCTCTATTGCTTGATGGTAAGTAATCCAGCAGTTCCCTTATACTTTGCAAACATTCTTCCTCACTGTTTTCAGAGCGACAGACAACCCCCGCCTTTTTCTGGGCTGCGGCAGCACCACCAAGCTCATCCTCACTTATGTCTTGTCCTAAAACAGCCTTGACCACCTTTGGCCCGGTGATAAAGGCATAACTTATGCCTTTAACCATAAATATGAAGTCCATCAATGCCGGGGAATATACCGCCCCGCCGGCACACGGACCAAGAATGGCGCATATTTGAGGAACTATGCCCGAGGCTAATGTATTTCTGAAGAACATTTGTCCGTAACCGGATAGAGCATCAATCCCATCCTGAATTCTTGCGCCCCCGGAGTCATTTATCCCTATGATAGGGCATCCTCCCTTAACTGCACTATCAATCAGGTTACAAATCTTTTTGGAGTGTGTTTCTGATAGGGTTCCACCGATACTGGTGAAATCCTGGGAGAAAATATATACCTTTCTGCCATCAATCTTGCCGTAGCCAGTAACTACCGCATCCGCTGCCACTTTGACCTTGTCCATACCAAAAGCGGTACCCCTATTTATACCGAACATTGCAGTCTCACAAAAAGTTCCCTCATCCAGCAGCTTATCTATTCGCTCTCGCGCTGTTAACTTGCCTCGCTTTTTCTGTCTTTCCACGCTTTCCCTCTTCCCCATCTGCTTAACCTTTTCCCTGCGCTCTTGCAAGTTAGCGAGTAATTCAGCCTTTATTTGTTTATCTTCATCTATTGGCATATTACCCCCTTGGCTCAACAAGTTTTAAAAACCTGCATAGCCTATTTCAGCGAACTTACCGTGATTTTAGCAGTTTTTGCGGCATTGGTCTATTCCGTAGTCAACTAGGAGCTCGGTTAACGATTTTGTCGAGGTAAGCGTTCCTTTACAAAGCTGAGTTTTTGGGCTAAAATAAATACAATATTGCGGGAGTAACTCAGTTGGTAGAGTCCCTGCCTTCCAAGCAGGTTGTCGCGGGTCCGAGTCCCGTCTCCCGCTTTATGGGCTCGTAGCTCAGTGGCAGAGCGGTCGGCTCATAACCGATTGGTCGTAGGTTCGAACCCTGCCGAGCCCACTTATCTTGCCGGGTGAGTTAGAGGCGGGTGTTGCTGTGCCACAGGGCAGGTCCCGCCTTTTTATTAGTTGTTTATTGAATTTTAAACAAGGTGATTATAATCACTGGGGGGATACAGCATTGGCAAAGGAAAAGGAACCCGGCGTGGGAGAACAGGAGCAAGTGCTGGATGCTGAAGATATTAAACGGCGTCTGGATATGGTAGACCAGCGTTTGGATAGTATTGATTCAATGGTTACTGCGGTTGCTGAGCGGGTAATGAACCAGCCTGTCACCCTTAATATAACCTGCCCTCACTGTGGCAAGAATATAGAGATTACCATCATAGGTAGTCAGAAGCCAATGGCATAGGGCAGAGATAAGAAATTTTAGAGGATAGGCAGGTATCTTTTTAGTTCATATTCAGTTACCTGGGTGCGATATTGGTCCCACTCTATTTTCTTATTCTTGATGAAGCTATCGAAGACATGGTCACCCAGGGCTTTTCTTACCAGCTGGCTATTTTCGGTTAAGCTAATAGCATCAGATAAGTTTATTGGCAGACTGCCTATGCCTCTTTGCTCTCTCTCCTGGCTGCTCATCTCAAAAAGATTTTCCTCAATAGGGTCGGCTAGTTCATACTTCTTCTCAATGCCCTCCAGACCGGCGGCTAACATCACACTGAAAGCTAGGTAGGGATTACAGGCAGGGTCTGGAACCCTGAATTCAATTCTGGTAGAGGTTTCCTTTCCCGGTTGATACTCAGGGACTCTAATCATATCTGACCTGTTTCTCCGTGCCCAGGAAAGGTATACCGGTGCTTCATAGCCAGGAACCAGTCGCTTATAGGAATTAACCCATTGGCAGACAATGGATGTAATTTCTGGAGCATGTCTTAGTAGTCCCGCGATATAGTGTTTGGCTATTTTGGATAGATAGTACTGGTCGTTTTTATCAAAGAAGGCGTTTCTGTCGCCTTTAAACAGTGATTGATGCACATGCATACCACTGCCATTGATACCGAAGATAGGCTTGGGCATAAAGGTAGCATAGACACTATTCCTTAGCGCCACTTCTTTAGCCACCAATCGGTAGGTCATAATATTATCAGCCATCGTCAAGGCGTCGGTATAATTTAGGTCTATTTCGTGCTGGCTGGTAGCCACTTCGTGGTGACTGTGTTGAACATTGACACCCAGCTTTTCTAAAGTGAGTATGGTTTCTCTTCTTAAATCACTTGCCGTGTCCGGGGGGGTCAAGTCAAAATAGCCCCCTTCATCCAAGATTTGTGTCCCCTCTGCATTTTTAAAGTAGAAGTATTCCATTTCTGGTCCTACATTGAAGGTATAACCCAGGTCACTCGCTCTTTGGAGGTTTCTCTTTAGTACATATCGGGGGTCACCGTCAAAGGCTTGCCCACCGGGTCTTAAAATGTCACAGAACATTCTGGCTACGGGGTGTTGTGGCTGACTCCAGGGCAGGATTTGGAAGGTGGTGGGGTCGGGCAGAGCCAGCATATCACTCTCGTCAATTCTGGCGAATCCTTCAATGGAGGAGCCATCAAATCCCACACCATCTGCCAACGCTTCTTCCAGTTCTCTTGGGGTGATGGAGAAACTCTTAAGAAAGCCCAAAATGTCAGTGAACCATAGTCTTATCAATTTGATATCATTATCCTTGGTTATCTTGAGGACATGTTCTTTAGCTGTTTCCTTGGTCTCAGCCATTTTTATACCCCCTTATTGATTTATTTATCGGCTATCTGATAAAATAACATCTAAATCTTAATTTACATCCCTTATCTATTCAGTTCTTTAGTAAATAATCTTTTTATCGAGTATACACTGAGTAGCGCTAAAAATCTAGGGCTGTACTTTAACTTGACATAAATCCCTTAGTAATGGAGGTAAATATGGAAGTAGCTACTAGAATCAGCCGAGCTAAGTATGACATCTTCCGATGGAGATATGAACTTAGCGTACCGAAGAAGTTAGCCTTAGCCCTTGGCATGGCTTGTCTCATTGGTCTTGTGGCTCAGATTAGAATCATAATTCCATGGAGTCCGGTGCCAGTAACGGGGCAGACCTTTGCTGTGCTCCTCGCTGGTGTGCTGTTAGGAAGGTGGTGGGGAGGCGCAAGTCTGGCTATCTATGCCGGGCTTGGTGCTGCTGGAGTTCCCTGGTTTGCTGGCTTGAGCAGTGGACTGGGTTACCTTGCTGGACCTACCGGCGGATACATAATCGGTTTTATCTTGGCTGCTCTTTTCCTGGGTCATCTTACCGATACTTATATCAGGTCAAGAAGCTTTCTCAGTATGCTTGTGCTCATGCTCTTGGCAAACTTCATCCTCATCTATGTTCCGGGCCTCCTTCAGCTTGGGTTATGGCTCAACCTGGTGAAGGGAGAAACAGTAGCCTTTACTACTCTCCTTGGCATTGGAGCTCTTCCCTTTGTAGCCGGCGATATAACCAAGGCTGTTCTGGCAGCGGCTATAGCCAGGGGAGTAACGCCCAAATTAGCTTACAATGGTGAGGTAGACAAAGGTAAGTAGTCCAGCTGGCGTATCCCTTGAAGGTTAGTGGGTTTATTCGCTTGACTGCGACTAGGTCATCTTGTAGAATTATTATTGTATTGGCGGGCGGTTAGCTCAGTTGGTTAGAGCGCTGCGTTGACATCGCAGAGGTCACTGGTTCAAATCCAGTATCGCCCACATCGCCATCAGTTATATTTGAGGAGCTACTATTAAGGTAGTTCCTTTCTATTTTGGGGGTATTGACAGAGACGTTCATTACAGATAAATTGAGGTTATGAAAGTTAGCACAGTCTTTTCTAAACTAAGTAGTATCCTGAACACGCTGAACTACTTCCGGAGAAGAAGAAAAGAAAAACTATACGAGCAGTGGGTACAGAGGGCTGGTTTGCCCCCTGAAGCCATTCCCCGGGAAAAAGTTCGTGAAGATATAAGACCGAAAGCAGGGAAGGAGTCGCTACAACAGCCTATACTATATGTTTTACTATATGTTTTGCTTGGGGCTTCACTGGTCGTAGTTTGTATGGGCTTAATCCTTCTTATTGTGCAATCCTGCTAATTGGTATACTGCAATTCTTTACTGCGACTAAGTTCTCGAAAGCTCTTCGTACTGTCACCGACCTCACCAAGTCCTGGGCTGGTTAATCCCCCTTGAGTTTCTGGAACAGTAAAAAAAATTAAAAGAAAAGTGATGTGTCCCTATGTACCAGCGGAGTACAGGGGCTGGACAGGCAGCGAATTATATGCTAAAATAGAATCTGAATTATAGGTTCGGGAAGGAGTGAAGGCTGTACAAAGGGGGTAGAAAGTGAACTAAAGCAAGGGATTATAATGATCCGGGGTTATCTAGCCACCCTCTTTCCCCAGACAGATAATAGTTCAATCCTTCCCCTCATAATGTACTGCTAACGCTATCCATTACTTTTTCTCCTCATCAAGCTCTTCTGAAACCCGCCAAACTTTTTTGCATCTATTCCTAAATTACCCCCTTTATTGAATATCTATACCCCGGATTTTATTCCTGTGTAGGGCAGGAATAATCATCTGCTTTTGGCATTCCGGATGAAAGGATGATATAGCACTATGTTGGTTACTAAAGAACGCATTGACATCGATAGGCAGCAGGTATTGCGTAGTATTGGGTATGGTACCGATTGCAAGTTGCCGACCCGTCTCGCGTCTTTGGTTGATGACTATGTAGAGAATGTCCACAACCTTATTGAACCATCGTATTCGTGTGTCGTCAGAGATATAAACCTGGTTCAAGACTCCCGTGTTATTATCGATGGTTCAATTATCTTCGAAAGCAAGGTTATTGCTTCACTGCTGGAGCAATGCGAAAAGGCTGCGGTGTTCTTGGTGACAATAGGCGAGCACTTGGAGGAAATGGCCTATCGGCTGGTTGAGGACGGGCTCATAGTTCAAGCAACTGTGCTGGATGCAATAGGGTCAGTTGCTGCTGAGGGAGTAGCTGACTTTGTCCAGGGCAGAGTTAGGGAGATAGCCGATGACCGGGGTCTTGTCATAAGCCAGCGCTTTAGCCCCGGCTGTTGTGATTGGGACATATGTCAACAGAGAAGGCTCTTCTGGGCTGTGGGTGGTGATTCCATGGGGATTCACTTGACCGATGGGTGTTTGATGATTCCCCGTAAGTCGATATCAGGTATTATTGGTATTGGTCCTCGTGATGGCAATGTGGAGAATTGTAACCCTTGTAAAACCTGCGACAAACATAATTGCCATGGTAGGAGAGGGATGTGATTCGAAGGGGGCTGGACGGGGGTAGCTTCAAGCCCCTCACTGAGGAGTCTATACATAGAGTTCACCAGACCGTAATGCGGGTAATTGAGGAAGTAGGCTTTGAGGTAAACTCGGAAGCAGCACTGGAACTGTTTAAGACGGCTGAGGCATGGGTTGACCAGGGAAAGCACCTGGTGCGCCTGCCCCAGAAAAGGGCTATGGAACTCATAGGGATGGCGCCTTCCGAGGTCAGGCTCTGTGGTCAGGATGAGAAGCATGACATCATCCTGGGTGGGCACCGGGTATACACAGGAACTGGAGGGACTGCACTCTATATCTATCACCCCGACACTGGTCAGAAGCATCCGGCTAGTCTGGATGACCTGAAGCGCATTGCCAAACTGGTTGATAAGCTGGATAATATTCACCTGTTTATGCTGCCCACCTATCCCAGCGAGCTGCCTGTAGAGCAGGTAGATGTAAACCGCTTCTTTGCCGGGCTGGACAATACCACCAAACATGTTATGGGGGGTGTTTATACCCTTGATGGAGTAAAGCAGGTGATACGGATGGCAGAGTTCATCGCCGGCTCTGGTGATAGACTTCGCCAGCGTCCCCTCATCTCCATGATAGCCTGTAGCATAAGCCCTCTGAGGATGGACGGGCAGTATGGAGACCTGGTGGTGACCATTGCCCGGGCTGGTATCCCTCTGGTGTGTCCTGCTGAACCTCTATGCGGGACAACTTCACCGGTTACCCTTGCCGGAAATCTGGTAATCCAGACTGTGGACTCATTGATGGGGGTAATGCTTACCCAGATTATTAATCCGGGAACGCCGGTTATCTTCGGCTCAGTGGCTACCAGCACCGACCTCACGGACCTCAAGTATCTGGCGGGCTCCGTTGAGATGGGTCTCATTAATGCGGCCGGCGCCCAGATGGCTCAGTTTTACCAACTCCCATTTTATGCCACTGGTGGTATGACTGACTCCAAGGTATTGGATGCCCAGAGTGGCTATGAGTCTTCTATCACCAGCCTGCTCTGTGCCCTGGCTGGTGCTAATTTCATTCATGATGCTGCGGGACTCATGGAGTTTGCGCTAACTGCATGTTATGAGAAGTATGTTATAGACAATGACATACTGGGGATGGTGATGAGAGCTGTTGACGGCATAAAGGTCAACGATGATACCCTGGCTTTTAACCTTATCAAGAAGGTAGGTCCCGGGGGTAATTTTGTCACCACCAAGCATACTAGGCAGTTTATGCGGAGCGAGCACTATCAGCCCTCCCTGAGCGATAGGGAAAGTCGGGAGGAATGGGAGGCTAAGGGTAGTAAGACTACTCTGGAGCGAGCAACGGAGAGTGTGGAAGAGCTTATAGCTAGCCACGACTGGAGCTTGCCTGCTGATATAAGAGAGCAGGTGCTCTCAGAGATTCAGAACATCGTGGACTGATATGCTGTTTGGCAGCTCCATCTGTCATTCTGAGCGCAGCGAATAATCTGGAGATCCTTCGCTGTCACTCAAGGTAACAATTAAACAATCTGTGGACTGATATGTTAGTAATTGGGGAAAAAATTAATGCATCAAACAGGTCTGTGGCTGAAGCTATCGCTCGGCGGGACAGGGAATTCGTGGCGAGCCTAGCCAGAGCTGAGGCTGATGCTGGTGCTGATTTTATTAATATAAATAGCGGTATGAAGAATGGCTCCCAGGAGTATGAAGCGGAAACCATGGAGTGGTTGGTGGAGGTGGTTCAGGGAGCTACGGACAAGCCGCTGGCTATTGATAGTGAGGTTGCGAGTCTCATAGAGGCTGGGCTGGGCAAATACCAGGGTGAAAGGTTAATAATTAACTCGGTCACTGCCGAGCCTGAGAGGCTGGCATCCATCGGTTCTCTAGCTGCAGAGCATCATGCCTGGCTGGTGGCGCTGGCTATGACGAATGGGATACCCAGCAGTGTGGAAGAGCGTCTGGATGCCTGTGAACAAATAATGGCATACTTGACTCGGTTAGGTTTTACTGCAGAGCAGATATTTTTTGATCCCTTGATACTTCCTATTGCGGTGGATTCTACCCAGGGAATAATCACACTGAAGACTCTGGAGCAGATTAAATCCCGCTATCCAGGTGTCAAGACCGTATTAGGTTTGAGCAATATCTCCTACGGTCTACCCCGTAGAGGACTGGTCAACCGTGCCTTCCTGCTGATGGCAGCCTGTGCCGGACTTGATGCTGTAATCTTGAATCCGCTTGACACCAAAATGATGAGCTTGATCAAGGTGGCTGATATGCTTATGGGTAAGGATGCTTCGTGTAGGGGATACATGAGGGCTCATCAGAAAGGCATTTTAGTAGACTAGGAGGGACGCAGTGGCACGGCAAGGAGTACTCGTAGAACCTTACCACAGGCTCAAACTGGAGCAGGTAGAGCAGCTCCATCGGGCTTCCCTGGCGATATTGACTGACCCTGGTGTGATTTGTTTCAACCGCCAGGCGGCTGAGGTCTTTGGCGACCACGGCGCTGATGTCTTGTCTATCAATCCGGGAGGTGCCCCCTGCTGGCTGCTCAAGATACCGGGAACGGTAATCACCGATGCCGTACAGTCAGCACCAAAAGTGGTGAAGCTCGGAGCACGAGACGAGAATAACTGCCTCATACTTGACGGACATGAGCCTAGAGTGCGCTTCGCCTCGGGCTCTGAGGCTAACAACTGGCTGGATATGGATATGGAGGCTTTTGTCAGTAAGCGTAGCCCTGACACCGAGGTTGAGTTTCCCGTGTTCAAGGTAGAGAAGGGCACTGTGGACAGGTTAGCCAGGGCAGCGTGTCTCTGCGAGCATCTGGACTCCTGGGACAGCTTCCTGCGCACGGTCAATATTCAGGACGATGACATCACCGACGATAACAAGGATGTCAACAAATTCTTTACCTCGCTGAACAATACTACCAAGCATGTGATGTCCGGGCTTACCGAGCTCAGTCAACTGAGCAACGTGGTAAGGATGGCTCAGACCATAGCCGGTGGTGAGGACAGGTTAAGGGAGAATCCCATCATCTCTTTCATTACCTGTATAGTAAAAAGCCCTCTACAGCTTGTGGACGATACTACACAGAAGGCAATAGAGATAGCTAGGAGCGGCATCCCGTTGGTCATCTCCAGTTCCCCCCAGGGCGGCTCCACTGCCCCTATTGGAGAAGATGGTATGGTGGCTCAGGTCAATGCTGAGATTCTGGTTGGTATCGCCTTAACTCAATTGATAAATAAAGGTACTCCCGTGCTCTATGGCAGTGTGCCCAGCAGAGCCCGCATGGATGACCTTTGCGATACTTATGGAGTTCCTGAATTCAGTCAATATAATGTTGACTGTGTCCAGATGGCACGCTATTACGGTTTACCTTGCTACTCCACCGGGGGTGTCTCCGATGTAAAGGTGCCGGGGATACAGGCGTCGGTGGAAAGGCTATTTTCGCACATCCTGGTGGCCCTCGCTGGTCCTCAGTATATTCACTATGCTTTTGGTCTTCTGGAGCGAACCAATACCTTCTGTCCTGTTCAGGCAGTACTGGATGATGCTCACATAGATATGGTAAAGAGATTTGTCAGACAGCCGATAGTGACTGCTGATAGGATTTCGGAATCTCTGAAGCAGATACGAAGTGTCATGGGTACCCCCGATAAGCTCTATATCCTCTTTGTGCGGAGAGCACTTCGTTCTGGGGAGATTACACTCCCATATCCCTTTGAGGGTAAAGATATGGTGGACGAGGCGCTCTTTCGGGCGCAAAATAGGATGGATGAGATTCTGTCATTGCCACCATCCCATATAGACAAGCAGGTCGTGGATAGGGTGTTTCAGGAGGTGCCTGGTCTGCTGACAAGATTGAGAAATTGATTGGATCGGAGGTAGATAATGGCCGAGGATATACTGGCACTTATCAAGGAAAATGTCATCCAAGGGAGGGTAACCCGGGATGACGAAGGCTTTGATGAGGGGTTGGTGGGGCAGGCTGGGGTCAGCGAGCTTGCCAAGGAAGCCCTTGCCCAGGGCGTTAGCTCCCAGGATATAATAAAATTGGGGCTAAGTGAAGGCATGGACATCGTGGGACAAAAATTTGAGGCTAAGAAGTACTACCTTCCAGATATGCTGGCTTCGGCGAAAGCGGTGGGAGCAGTTATGGAGATACTGGAGCCCTACCTTACCAGGAGTAACATCAAGCCCAAAGGCAAGATAATTATGGCTACGGTGAAAGGAGACTTTCACGATATTGGGAAGAACATAGTCTCAATACTGCTACGAGGTGCCGGTTATATGGTCAAGGATTTAGGAAATGACATTGACCCTCAAGTTATCGTAGCTGCGGTGAGGGAGGAGAAGCCTCAGTTTCTGGGGTTATCTGCCTTGCTTACCAGCACCATGTTGCGGATGAAGGACACTATCCAGGCACTTACCGAGGGTGGAGTCAGGGACAAGGTTAAGGTTATTATTGGCGGGGTTGGTACCTCAGAGGAGTTTGCCCAAAGCATAGGTGCCGATGGCTACGGTGCTGACGGCTTTCAAGCAGTAAGAGTAGTAGATAAGTTAAACACCAGTCGGAAAGATTAGACGAGCTTATGACTGAGTTAGATGTCTACAACGAAGCATTGCAAAGTGGACTCTACCAGAAGCGTACCGGACTGTTGGGGAAATATGACAACGTGCGCTGCTTCTGGGAAGATGCGGAGCTTGGACTCTACCTTAGACCATATCTGAAACGGCTGGTAGCTCGAAAGAAGGAGTGCGGTGAAGGGCTTCATCTTCTGGACCTAGGATGTGGCAGTGGGGACGGCTTCGAGTTCATCACCACCATCAACGACAGCAAGTCCTTGATTTACGAGCACAACGCAAAGGTTATAGAGCCTGACATGCTTAAGTTCTACCAAGGAATTGATATAAACGATGGGCTATTAGGGCAAGCCCAGGCTATCTATGGCAATAAAGAGAATATGAGCTTTATCCGTTCGGACTTTAACGACTTTGACCTTGGTGCTGACGGACCCTATGAGTTGTATCTGGCTAATTATGGTTCGCTATCCCACAACACCAATGAGCAGACTATAGAACTCTTGAGCAACATTGCCAGGTATAGCCAGGATGGTGCCCTTATCATGGTTGACTGGCTGGGACGCTACTCATATGAGTGGCAAACCCTATGGACAAAGGACCTTGAGCATAACCAGTGGATGGACTATGCTATCTCCTATATACACTCGGACGGTGGGGCAAAACAGTCAGAAGTGATCTGTTTCCCACTAAGGATTATGGGGCGCCGGGAGGTTCTGCATATTTATCGACAGGCAAAGAGGAAGGCTGGAGGAGTTATCACATTACGCAAATTGGCTGACCGTTCCTCATTCGTGGGACGCCACATGGATACAGCTCAATATAATCCCTGCTGCCAACCCCTGCGCCGGGTGGTCAATTCTCTTTTTGAACCCGGCCTGTGCACCAATCTGGATGAGGCACTGGTTGTCTATGTCCCCGGAGATGGCTTCACTGAGGTAAACGCTTACTACCAGAGGTTCGCTGATTGCTGGAACTACCTGGTAACCTATACCAGGGCACTGGTTGATGGAGGCAAGCTCCCGGAAGCACTGGCGGAGATGCCTCTGCCTCTTAGGAGAGCGACCAGTGTTATGAAGGGCGTAGTGAGAGCAGCAGCCAGGATAAAAATAGGGAACGCTCGGACTAGTCTGGTTGAGCCGCAACTGGGCTACTGCCTCAGGGAGCTTGAGATGAAGCTTCAACGGGGTCAGGGGTGTGGGCATGGGCTGGTGGCTATCTTTGAGGTGGTGAAGTGAGAGTTTTTGTCATCACCTTGTCGGAGAATTTATAAATATGGCAGGTATCTCAGGGACTAGCTCAGGCAGTGAAGACGCCTTAAATCTAATGTTGGGCAGGCTACATCACCGAGGACCTGAGAGCCAGTGGGTACACTCTGACGAGAGATTAGCTCTTGGGTGCTGTGTTCTACCCTCAGAGGCTCATCATTCAGGAAGAACGCACTCACAGACGGCTGATACTGTTGCTGTAATTGATGGTCATCTCTACTCTGAAGATGGGATGCAGTTGCCTGGAGCCGACTTCCTGGTTAGCCTTTATAACAAATTTGGTCCTGCATTTGTCGAGCGGTTGGATGGTGATTTTGCCTTCTGTTTAGCCACTGATAGCGAGCTAATATTGGCTAGAGATGCTGTGGGGGTGCGGCCACTCTTCTACGGCTATAAGTATGGTGCTCTCTACTTCGCCTCTGAGATGAAAGCCCTTCTTGGTTTATGTGTCCAGGTTGAGGAACTGCCAGCGGGGCATGTCTATACTCAACGACAGGGACTTCAGCCGTTCCAGAGCCTGCAATATTCGGTTCCCGAATTTGATAGTCCTGAAGAAGCGGCTCGCATTCTCGTTGACCTGTTGCGAGAGGCAGTGGAAATGCGACTGAAGGATGGCAATGTTGGTGGTGTCCTGCTCAGCGGCGGTCTGGACTCAAGCATTATTGCCTACCTGGCAAAGGAATTTCAGTCTGACCTGAAGACTTTTACCATAGGTACTGGCATAAATGACTCTGAAGACCTGAGGCGGGCGCGAGAGGTGGCACAGTATTTGGGTAGTGAGCACTATGACTATATCTATGGGGAGAGAGAAATAGAGCAGGTGTTGCCTCAGGTCATTTACCATCTGGAGTCCTTTGATGAGGACTGTGTATATGGGGCAGTAGCCAATTATTTCGCTGCCAGATTGGCTGCTCAGCATACCGATTGTGTTCTATGTGGTGAGGGAGCCGATGAATTCCTGGGTGGATACCATGAGCTAAAAGAGGCCAGAAATGAGGCTGAGCTTGTTCAGCTTACTGAAGACCTGATTGGCAATGCCTATCACACCGGCCTGCAGAGGCTTGACCGAATGATGGCAGCTCACTCGCTGGAATTTCGTCCCCCTTTCCTGGATGGCAGAGTCACTTCATTTTGCTCCAAAATTCCTATGGCGTGGAAGGTGTATGGCGAAGAAAAGGTTGAGAAATGGATTTTGAGGAAAGCCTTCGCTGGATTGCTGCCCGACCACATATTGAGCAGGGTGAAGCAACCGTTTGCCTCAGGAGCTAGCTCAGCAAAACTTACCGAGATGATTGGGCAAAGAGCTGGGCGTGGGGGAGACTATTCGTATAATCGGCAGACTGAGTCCGATATATTACTTAAGTCCGAAGCTGAAATATACTACTACCACATATTCAAAGAGAAGTTCTCTGAAGCTTCTTACGAAAAGCTGGTCACCAGGTGGGACCCTCTTACTAGGCGACAATAGATAGCTGGTGATGAGTCTCAAATTATTAAACCACCACAAAAATCACTACTCTTTATTGGGTTGAAGTCCAGAGTATAGCTCGGGTTTTCTTAACATCTTCTTAGCCCAGCCCTCGGCGATGTGGTTGATGCCAGTTTGCTCGTGTTGCTCGGCTTTGTTATGATGTAGTGGCTGGTGAAAGCTAATGGAAAACAGGGATGTCAAACTGATAGAGCAAATCCTTAGCCTTAAGAGGGAGAGGAATGCTGTTATCCTGGCTCATAATTATCAGCTGGGTGAGGTTCAGGATATTGCCGACTTTGTAGGTGATTCTCTGGAGCTAAGCCAAAAGGCGGCCAAAACTGAGGCAGAGGTGATTGTATTTTGCGGAGTCCAGTTTATGGCAGAGACTGCTTCTATCCTCTGCCCCGATAAGATGGTCTTACTCCCCGATATACATGCCGGTTGTCCTATGGCTGATATGATTACTGCTGAAAGGCTGAGGGAAAGGAAGAAGGAATTCCCACAGGCTACCGTGGTTTGCTATGTTAACTCCTCGGCGGAGGTAAAAGCAGAATCGGATGTTTGTTGCACCTCGGCCAATGCCGTCAGGGTCGTTGAAAGCCTGGATGCCAGGGACATACTATTTGTTCCCGACCAGTACCTGGGTCATTATGTCTCCACCAAGACTGATAAAAGGATGAGCCTCTGGCCCGGCTTTTGCCCTACCCATATGAGAATACAGCCACAGGATATCATCAGGCTGAAGAATGAGCACCCGCAGGCTAAAGTGGTAGTTCACCCTGAATGCAGACCAGAGGTGATTGCTCTGGCTGATGAGGTCTTGAGCACAGGTGGAATGTGTAGATTTTCCCAAAAAACAGAAGCTGAGGAGATAATTGTGGGGACAGAGATGGGAATAATACACCGGCTGAGGAAGGAGAACGCAGGCAAGAGGTTTATTCCTGTCTCTGAGCAAGCTATCTGCCCCAGAATGAAGCTAATCACCCTGGAGAGTATTCTTTGCTCACTGGAAGAGATGGCTCCTGAGGTTAAGGTTCCCGAGGATATCCGCTTGAGGGCAAAAGCGGCTGTGGATAAGATGCTCAAGGAAGGCTAGGGGAGAGCTAGCCCCGATTGTTGCGCTTATAGCTTGTGGCTGGTATAATAAGTTTCGTGGATGCTGCGTAACTGGGGTGGTTGTAACCTCTCGTTCCTAAACAGAGTGGGAGGTTTTTATTTTGATAGACTGGGAGGACTATAGCCACGGTTTCTGATAAGGGTCAGCCGACAACTGAGGGTGAAAAGCTGGAGATAATGCGTCATTCTGCAGCTCATGTTATGGCTGAGGCAGTTCAGTCAATCTTTCCTGATGCCAAGTTTGGCATTGGCCCCGCTATTGAAGCTGGTTTTTATTATGACTTCGCTCTACCCCGCTCACTCAATCCTGATGATTTAGAGACCATTGGGGCTAAGATGAGTGAAATAATTGCTTCAGATGTGCCTTTTGTTAGAGAAGAAGTGGCTAAGGAAGAAGCTCGACGATTGTTTACTGCTCAACCCTATAAACTGGAGTTAATAGATGAAATTCCAGATGAAAAGGTGAGCTTGTATCGGCAGGGTTCGTTTGTTGACTTGTGCCGTGGTCCTCATGTGAGTTCTACCAGCGAAATAAAGGCGTTTAAGCTGGTTAGCATTGCCGGTGCTTACTGGCGGGGTGATGAAAACCGCCCTATGTTACAGCGAATATATGGCGTCGCCTTCGACACCGAGGAGGCTTTGACAGAACACCTGGAAAAACTTGAAGAAGCAGGCAGGCGTGACCACAGGAAATTGGGCAGGGAGCTTGACCTGTTCAGTATCCACGATGAAGCTGGCCCAGGGCTGGTCCACTGGCACCCCAAGGGGGCGGTGATACGTCGTGTTATTGAGGATTTCTGGAAGGAAGAGCACATCAAGCGGGGCTATGATATTGTATACACCCCTCATATTGCCAAACTGGATTTGTGGAAGACCAGTGGTCATTGGGAATTCTATCATGATTATTTATACAGCCCGATGAAGGTGGAGGGACAAGAGTATATTATTAAACCAATGAATTGCCTGGGTCATATCTTAATCTATAAAACAAGGCGGCACAGCTATCGTGAGCTACCACTGCGTTATGCCGAGCTGGGCACTGTTTATCGCTATGAGCGTTCCGGGGTGTTACATGGGCTGTCCCGGGTCAGGGGCTTTACCCAGGATGATGCCCATATATTTTGCCGATTTGACCAGTTAGAAGACGAGGTAGTAGGAGTTCTGGATTTAGCCCGTTTTATGATAGATACCTTTGGCTTTACCAATTACCGGGTATTACTCTCCACTCGACCTGAGAAGTATGCTGGCTCTCTTCAGGTTTGGGACGAGGCTACAGAGACATTAAGCCAGGCTCTGGTTCATCTGGGGCTTGCCTATAAAATAGACCCCGGAGAGGGTGTCTTTTATGGGCCTAAGATAGATATTAAATTTGAGGATGCTCAGGGCAGAGCGTGGCAGGGTCCCACTATACAAGTTGATTTTAACCTCCCCCAGCGGTTCAATGTTACCTATATTGGTGAAGATGGTGAAGAGCACCTGGTGGCGATGGTACATCGCACTGTCCTCGGTAGCATGGAGCGCTTCCTCGCCTCACTTATTGAGCACTATGGGGGTGACTTCCCGGTGTGGCTGGCACCACTTCAGGTAATGGTCATACCGGTAGCTGACCGCCATCTGGACTATGCTCATAAGCTGGGGGCTGAACTTAAAAACGATGGGATACGTGTAGAAGTCAATGCTCGGTCGGAAACGGTAAACCTTAAAATTCGGCAGGCGCAGCTTGATAAGATACCGTATATGCTGGTGGTAGGTGACAGAGAGGTAGCTGACTCTACAGTTTCCATCCGTTTGCATAGCGGGGAGCAACTGGCTTCCCAATCCCTTGATAACTTCAAGAAAACCATTAAAATGGCTATAGTGGACAAGGTAAAAGATTTGAAGTTATAATGAGGGTGCTTATCATTTGATTAGTATTAAGGGGATATGCTATAGTTTCTATCTACAAACTACCTGTGCTTGGTGGAGGTAAGTAAGGACATAATTAAGCATCTACGGATTAATGAGCGGATTATAGCTAAAGAGGTTCGCCTCGTGGGGGAGGAGGGGGAACAGTTAGGGATTGTTCCCTTGTACCAAGCACGGGAGATAGCTAGGGAGCATAATATTGACTTGGTTGAGGTAGCTGCTGCCGCAGTCCCCCCGGTATGTCGCCTTCTTGACTATGGTAAGTATCGGTATGAGCAAGCTAGGAGAGAGCGCGAGGCGAGAAGGAATCAGAAGATCTGCCTGCTGAGAGAAATCCGATTACGACCCAAGATTGGCGACCATGACTTTGAGGCTAAGACCAGGTCGGTCAAGAAATTACTGAATGGTGGGGATAAAGTTAAGGTGACCGTAATGTTTAGAGGACGTGAAGTCACCCACCCCGAAATTGGCTGGCGGTTATTACAGAGAATGTC
This sequence comes from Dehalococcoidales bacterium, assembly GCA_030632305.1. Taxonomy (GTDB): domain Bacteria; phylum Chloroflexota; class Dehalococcoidia; order Dehalococcoidales; family DAOVUZ01; genus DAOVUZ01. Next base: position 17,604 of record DAOVUZ010000003.1, read on the forward strand.
AGAATCATTAACTGAGGTGGCTTCGGTTGAGAGACAGCCTGTGCTAGACGGGAAAAGGATGATTACTATTCTGTCACCGACAGTTACTCAGAAAACTAAGGTAAAGGAATCTTAGAATGTCGAAAATTAAAACTCACAAGGGAGCACAGAGCCGCTTCCACATTACCGGTAGCGGCAAAATTATGCGGACTAAGGGGCCGAAGAGCCACCTGCGCCGTCGAAAAGCTAAACGGACTAAGCGCCTTTTTGATGAGATGATACCGGTAAATCCTAGTGACCGGACTCGAATAAAAAGGCTTTTACCATACGGTGTCAAGTAAATAAGGGAAGTTATTTAGTAAAGGGATTAAAAGGGGCAAAGCCCCTTTAGGAAATTCCTTCCCTCTCCCATTATGAAGGGGAGAGGGATAAAGGGTGAGAGGTTGGTAAACAATTTATGAGGAGGATGTTTTGCCACGAGTAAAGAGGGGAGTAACCGCACATCACCGACATAAGAAGGTGCTGGCTCTGACCAAAGGGCATAGGGCAACCAATCATTCCCTTTATCGTCGAGCTCATGAATCTATGCTCAAGTCGTTAAGCTATGCTTACTTCCACCGTCGGGAGCGGAAGGGTGATATGAGACGGCTGTGGGTTCTGCGGGTAAGTGCTGCTGCTAAAGCCAAGGGCCTTGCCTACAGCCACTTTATTAATGGCTTAAGAAAATCTGGCATTGAAATCAACCGCAAGATGCTGGCAGACATGGCAGTCAGGGAGCCTGAATCCTTCGCTAATTTAGTAACTATAGCTAGAGGAAAAGTTCAGGACTAAACTGTAAGGTTGCTTAACCCTGTTCCCAGTTCAACGTAAGATGTTACAACAACTTGAAGAACTAAAACTAAATGCACTTCAGGGGCTGGAGACTGTCAATAACACTAAGGAACTGGAATCTTGGCGAGTTTATTATCTGGGTAAGAAGGGTGAGCTAACCAGGATTCTACGTAGTTTAGCTACACTGCCCTTAGCTGAGAGGAAGGCTGTTGGCGCTTATGCCAACGAGGTTAAGACTCTTTTAGACGACAGTCTAAAGCAAAAAAGTCAGACTTTCCGTGAGGCGCAGCTAGCAGTATCGGCTAAAAGAGAAGCCATTGATATTACCCTCCCTGGTCGCCCCTTTCCTCTGGGTCGATTGCATCCGCTTACTCAAACACTGTATGAAATCTGTGACATATTTGTCGCAATGGGCTTTCAGGTAGTCGAGGGACCAGAAGTAGAGTGGGACTACTATAATTTTGAGGCATTGAACATGCCCAAGGAACACCCGGCTCGTGATAATATGTCAACATCCTGGATTGATTTTGAGGCCGAGAATGATGAAAGACGCATGCTACTACGCACCCATACTACTTCGGTAAGTGCCAGGATTATTGAGACTATGCAGCCCCCGATAAGAGTGATTGAGCCAGGCAAAGTGTATCGCTATGAAGCTAGCGATGCTACCCATACCCCTATGTTCTGTCAGATTGATGGTCTGGTTGTAGATAAGGGTGTTACTATGGCTGACCTGAAGGGAACGCTTTATGAGTTTGCTCGTCGTTTCTTTGGGCGGGACAAGAAGGTGCGTTTCCGCTGTGACTATTTTCCCTTTGTCGAGCCTGGGGTTGAGATGGCTATAGAGTGCCTGGTCTGTGGCGGTGCTGGTTGCCGCTTATGTGGTGATAGCGGCTGGATTGAAATCTTGGGTGCAGGAATGACGCACCCCCAGGTTCTCCAGCGTGGCGGTATCGACCCTGAGGTTTATACCAGTTTCGCCTTCGGTGTGGGTATAGACCGTCTGCCCATGCTCCGCTATGGGATTGATGATATTAGGCTATTCTATGGTAGTGACCTTAGATTCTTAAGGCAGTTCTGAGCGATGAAGGTCCCACTTAACTGGCTCAAGGAATATATAGCTCTTACCCTGCCCACGGCTGATTTGGCTAACCGGCTGGCGATGGCTGGCAGTGAGGTCGGGGGGATGCAGGTTATTGGTGGTAATTGGGAAAACATCGCTGTTGGTCAAATAACGGCTATTAATCCTCACCCTAACGCTGACCGCCTCAGCCTGGTTACTATAGATTTAGGCACTGAGCGGCAAACTGTGGTTACCGGGGCACCAAATATTAACCTTGGTGATAAGGTAGCCTTTGCCTATGTTGGTGCTCAGCTTATAGATGGACACACCGGGCAAGTATTACGTTTGAAACCAGCTAAGATTCGTGGCATTGTCTCCACTGGTATGGCTTGCTCGGAAAAGGAACTGGGCATCTCTGATAGTCATGAAGGAATCATGGTTTTACCTGCGGAAGCACCGGTAGGGACCCCCCTGGCTGATTACCTGGGTGATGTTATTTTTGACCTGGAGGTAACCCCTAATCGACCTGATTGTCTATCTGTAATCGGGATAGCCAGAGAGGCTGCTGCCCTGACCGGGCAGAGCTTGCATCTTCCCCCGGTTAACTATGAGGAAACAGCACTGCCTGTAAACGAGCAAATATCGGTAGAAATCATTGCTCCTGAGCTATGTCCCAGATATTGTGCTAGCCTGATCAATGGGGTAAAGATAGCTGAATCCCCAAAGTGGATGCAGCAACGGTTACTGGCTTGCGGCATGCGCCCGATAAGTAATATTGTGGATATTACCAATTATGTTATGCTGGAACACGGGCAGCCCCTCCACGCTTTTGATTACGATAGAATTAGGGGCAAGAGGATTATTGTCCGCCGGGCTGCTGGTGGTGAAGCTATAGTTACGCTGGATGGGGTTGGGCGGGTTCTCTCTAAAGATATGCTGGTTATTGCTGATGAGGAGCGGTCGGTGGCTATCGCTGGAGTTATGGGTGGTGCTAATAGTGAGGTGACTGAGCAAACGACCTCAATACTGCTGGAAGCAGCCAGTTTTAACCCGGCAAGCATTCACTATACAGGTAGGGCATTGCTTTTGCCCAGTGAAGCCTGTATGCGATTTGAGCGGGGTATTCGTCCCGAATTGGCTCTACCAGCACTTAGGCGGGCTACTCAGTTGATTACGCAATTGGCTGGCGGTGAAGCCGCCAGTGGCGTGGTTGATGTTTATCCTGGTAAGCTGGATTGGGAACCTATCTTGCTATCAACTGAAGAGGTAAAGCGACTTCTGGGTATTGAGTTTAGCCTTGACCGGATAGTAGAAGCACTGACTTCTCTTGGCTTTGACTGTAAACCAGCCGCTTCAGCTTCAGAGGTCTGGGTTACTGCTCCTTATTGGCGAAGTGATATACAGCAGGCAGTTGATCTTATTGAAGAGGTAGCCCGTGTTATTGGCTATGACAAGATTCCAACCACTATGCTGGGTCAATCATTGCCCAGACAAGATCCTGAGCCTATCATTAGCCTCAAGCAGGAAGTGAGGCGTAGCCTTACCGGTTATGGCTTCCAGGAGGTGATTAC
>DAOVUZ010000056.1 GCA_030632305.1 Dehalococcoidales bacterium
AACGGGTGAAACGGAAAAGGGAGGGGAAGGCTGAACCGGGTTCACATTCATACTACCCATCGGATAAAAATAATCCCCAGTGCCTTGACACCCTGTCCTGCTAGTGGTTATACTGAAATAAATGGCGCGGGGTGGAGCAGTGGAAGCTCGTCGGGCTCATAACCCGAAGGTCGTTGGTTCGAATCCAACCCCCGCTACCAAACTCAAAATCAAAGCGGGCGAAGCCCAAGGGCAGAAAGATGAACGGGCTTCGCTCCTCTTTTTAATCACCCCCCCTGGAGCCAACAGTCAAGTCGGCGGGACTGATTTGATTTTGCCCTCAGCACCAGATATACTCCTCAAATAGATTTACCAAGTGAATAATACCCAACTTGATTAGGTGTGATGGTTAACTGGGCACAAGTATTTTTCAATTCAGCTATCACTGGTAGCCTGTATCTTATCGGAGCGGTAGGGCTCACCTTAACCTATGGTCTATCTCGTTTCCCTAACTTTGCTCACGCTGAATTTATCACCTTAGGTGCTTTTGTTGGCTATTCAGTAGCCGAGCAACTAGGGCTAGGTCTGCTACCATCTCTGGTTGTTGCCTTCGTGGTTACCGGAATAGTGGGAATCTTATGCTACCGCGGCATTTTCCAGCCCCTAGCCAAAAGGGGGGCTACCACCATTCATCTTATGGTAGCCTCAATCGCTTTAGGCATTACCCTCAGATACGCTATTCCTGCGTTTTGGAAATTATTTTTCTCCACCCGTGGATGGGCTCCGCTGTATTTCAGTACGACCTGGTCTTCCTTTGAAATAGGCCCGCTGAGGATTACCGGTCTATGGGTATGGCTCATCATAACAGCTGTAGCCCTAGCCGTCCTCATGCACTTTATCCTGGTGAAAACCAAGATAGGCAAAGCTATCAGAGCCACTTCCAGTAACCCCGAACTTGCCCTAACCTCCGGGATACATATTGATAGGATCATTCTAATAACCTGGTTTGTTGGTGCTGGTTTGGCGGCTATTGCCGGCATATTTCGCGGTGCAGATACCCAGGTCTGGCCGATGACAGGCTGGGATATCATATTACCTATGTTTGCCGTGGCTATTCTGGGGGGCATCGGCAACTTCTATGGTTCCATAGCCGCCGCTTATATCATTGGATTGGCTGAGAATTTAGGAGTAGTGGCACTGATAGCCGTGGGACTATCTACAGAATACCGTATAGCTATAGCCTTCCTGATTCTTATCATAACCTTAATTGTGAAGCCAGAGGGACTAGCTATGTTATTTAGGAGAGCCTAAATTGGACCCGCTAGTTTATGTTCTTGACCTTGTCGTCTTTATCGGCATCTTTGGCATAGTATCTTTGAGCCTAAACCTGGAGTTTGGCTTCGCTGGCTTAGCCAACTTCGGTAAGGTCGCTTTCTTCCTTGTCGGTGCTTATACCTATGCTATTCTATCTCAAATGGGTGTGCCCTTCTACCTCTGCCTTATTGCCGGCGCCTTAACCTCGGCTATTACCGGCTTCCTTGTTTCCTTGCCTACTCTGAGGCTAAGAATGGATTATTTAGCCATAGTAGTCCTGACTTTCGGCGAAATCTTAAGACTGATTATCAAGTCTGAGGCCTGGATTGCCGGAGGTGCCTGGGGGATAGCGGTTCCCCGAGCTATTTCCGTGGCTGGCGCCTCTGCGCGTGTTGATGTTCTAGTAAATATAGGCCTGGTCTACTTTTGTTTGTTTATCTGTTTTATGGTGGTTCAACGATTGAGCAACTCTCCTTACGGCAGGGTGCTGCGAGCCATCAGGGAGGACGAGGTAGCTGCTGAGGCACTGGGCAAGAATAAGGCTAAATACAGGGCACAAACACTTGCCCTGGGTTCAGCTATGGCTGGAGTAGCTGGAGGGCTTTTTGCCCAGTATATTCAATTTATTGACCCTTATATGTTTATGCCTATGCTTACCTTTACTGTGTGGATAATGGTTATTTTGGGGGGACCAGCCAACAACTGGGGAGCACTACTGGGTGCGGCACTGGTGCAGATTTTCGACAAAGGGGCACTTATAGCTAAGGATTACTTGACTTTGCCTATCGACCCCACTGATTTGCAGTATATCCTATTTGGTGTTTTAATGATTCTGGTTCTGCTCTATAGACCCGGGGGTTTATTAAAGGAAAGCCAAGTCAAAACGAAGGCAATGGAGAGAATTCGCTGTGGAAGAAACGCTGTTAAAAATAAAGGAAGTCCGTAAGCACTTTGGTGGCGTTTACGCCGTCAATGGGGTGAGCCTGAATATTAAAGGCGGCGGCATTTGGGGTCTGGTAGGTCCCAATGGCAGCGGAAAGACTACTTTGTTTAATACAATCCTTGGTCTTCATCGACCAGACGAGGGGGCTATTTATTTCAATGGCAAGCGCATTAATAACCTGGCTCCGCACCAGATTTATACTTTAGGGTTGGTAAATGCCTTCCAAATACCCAGACTTTTTCACAAGCTAAGCATATTGGATAATATGCTGCTGGCGGCAAGAGGGCATCAGGGTGACAGATTACTAAATAGTCTCTTCTTGAGGAAAAACTGGCAAGAGCAAGAAGTGGAACTAGCCGATAAAGCTATGAAAATTCTTGAATCTCTGGAGCTAGACCATCTGGCTCTTTCTCCGGCTGGAGAATTATCAGGCGGACAAAGGAAGCTCCTGGAGGTAGGCAGAGGACTTATGGCTTCTCCAACATTATTACTTTTAGATGAGCCAGCAGCGGGAGTAAATCCTAACCTGGGGAAGAAAATCTTTGAAGGGATTAATGATTTATCTCGGGATGGATTAAGTTTCTTCATTATAGAACACAGGTTGGAGATATTGTTTGACTTCGCCCACTGGGTTTATGTTATGGATAAAGGCAAAATAGTGGTTGAAGGTAAACCAGAAGAAGTACTGGAAGACCCTACGTTTTACCAGGTTTACTTGGGAGAGTGACAGATGCCGCCTATCTTTACTGTAAAAAATATTGACGCTGGCTATAATGATACTATTATTGTCCGTAGTATGTCTCTTACAGTAGATGAAGGCGAGATTGTGGCTATCGTGGGACCTAATGGTAGTGGTAAATCCACTTTGCTCAAAAGTCTTCTCGGTTTTGCCAAATTATTTAGCGGTCAGGTGCTTTACCAAGAGCGAGATGTTACCGGTAAGGCTGCCGACCAATTAGTGAGTCTGGGTATAGGCTATGTTCCTCAAATAAATAACGTCTTCCCTAATTTGACCATAGCCGAGAATCTGGACATGGGAGCATATTGCAGGAAAGGCAAAGCCTCTATCAAGTCTGCGATGGAGGAAATATATGATATGTTTCCTGAACTCAAGATGAGAAAAAATTCTCTAGCCGGGAACTTGAGTGGTGGTGAAAGGCAAATGCTAGCCATAGCCAGAGCGATGATGGCACAACCTAAAGTTCTATTGCTTGATGAGCCATTAGCTTCCCTATCTCCCAAGCCAACTTCAGCCATCCTATCCAAGCTAGAGAATATAGAACAAGCAGGCATGGCGATAGTGATGGTGGAGCAAAATATTAAAAAGGCTTTGAGTATCTCCAAGCGAGGCTATGTTTTGATTGATGGTGCCTGTGCTATGGAGGGAGAGGCTGACTCTCTACTTACCGAGGATTCCTCCAGACAGCGCTATTTAGGATTTGAAGCTAAAAGGGATTGACGCCGGTTTAGTTTCGGGCTAGACTACATTAATCACTAAATTTTGAGGAAGGGGGGTGATTGATAGAGGTTTATATTAATACCAAATCTTTTCTAAAATTAGAGAAAGGAGGAAGATATGATTAGGAAGCTATTATCAATGCTGGTTACCCTCTCTTTACTCATAGCAGCAGGAGCTTGTGTTCCAACAGAGGCTGAGACAATCAAGATAGGAGGTATATTGTCTACCAGTGGGTTGTTGGGTCCTATGGGCCAAGATATGATGGAGGGTGCCAGGTTAGCAGTTGAGGAGATTAATGCCAATGGTGGAGTGTTGGGAAAGCAAATAGAACTGATAGAAGAGGATGACGCTACCGAGGCTGCCAAGTGTCTGGAGCGGGTGAAAAAGTTGGTTGACATAGACGGTGTGGAGGTGCTTGTTGGTGGTATGACTAGCGGCGCGTCCATGGCTTCAGGAGCTTATATAGCAGACAAAGGAGTGTTGATGGTATCATCCTCAGCCACCTCACCGACGATTTCTGACCAGGCGTGGACTGAGTGGCTTTTCCGGACCACACCTCACGATGCCTTTCAGGGCAGAGTATTAGCCCAGGTTGTTCTGGATGAAGGATTTACCAAGCTAGCTACCATAGTTCAGGACAATCCTTACGGTGTAGGTTTAGAGAGTGCACTTATTGATGCTCTTGAGGACGAGGAATGGCAGGGAGAGCATGTGATAACAGTACATTTTGACCAGACCAAAATGGACTATCGCACTGAGCTGGAACTGATTAGAGGTGCTGACCCAGATGTAATTCTGGCTGTTACCTACGCCGAAGATGGCATCATAGTCTTCAAACAAGCTTTAGAGATGGGCTTGGATGAGATTGCCTGGCTAGGTTGCGACGGCAACTACGGTGATGGCCTGTTTGCCGAGCCACAATCTGCCGAGTTCATGGAGAAGGCGATTGTTGCTGGCACTAGAGCTGCAGGCCCTTCAGGTGCTGTTTACGATGCTTTTGCTGCTAATTACAACGCTTTCACCGGAAATGATCCTAGTGTTTACTGCGACACCACCTACGATGCCATAAAGCTTATTGCCCTGGCAATAGAAAGCGCTGGTGTCTATGATGGAAGCGCGATAAAGGATGCTCTCTTAGAGGTAGGGCAGGATTACGATGGTGCCAGCGGTCTTATCACTTTTGATGACAAGGGCGACCGTGTCTCCGGTACCTTTGAGATTTGGGAAGTGGTGGAGGATGCTACGACTGAAACAGGCTACAAGAACGTTCAAAAAGAACTCATTACTCTCTAAGCAATAAGGACCATTATTTCCTGATTGCTAACTGCAAAGCAGAACGCTGCCACAGCTGTGGCAGCGTTTTGTTTATTACCTAGTGTGGTAATAACCGATAAGACAACCTAAAAAGTAACCACCTCGTCCACCGCAACCTTAACAATATAGTTAACTTTCATCCCCTTCGGTGCAAATTCAGTCGAGATAGTATCAAACAGGCTGCCACTATCCAGAATCTCCACCGTTTTCCCCCAGACCCGGCAACCCTTACATGTAGACGGGTCAAAGACCATTACTGATAGTTGCGGGTTCTCCCGCA
>DAOVUZ010000100.1 GCA_030632305.1 Dehalococcoidales bacterium
AACCAACTGTGGTCAGCAGCTATATGATGTAATTGACATAACTGACAGCCAGGCTGGACTTAGTGCCGAGAAGAAGAGGGTGCTCAGGCTAACCCTGGTTTATCAGCCGAGCAAGGCTCAGTATGAGCAACGCCTGGCACTGGGGGCAGTATAAATATCTAAAGGAGGGTTGGGGAAATGAACCTGAGGAAAGGGGTATTAAAAAGCTTCAATTCTGGTGATTATACTGCCACTGTTCAGCTTGCTGGTAGCTACAAGGCTTATCTGGAGGGTATTGCTGTGGCTAGAAATTTGCCAGCGGCAGAGATGGCTCTGGGTCGGAAGGTAGCAGTTATATTCTTTGACGAGCATAATCCTAAAGAGGCAGTGGTGGTAGAGGATTACGCCTATTTTATTTTTGCTCTGGATTTGAAGGCGGGAATTTGTCAAACTCGATGTTATCTGGTTTCTTTAGCCACGCTCTTGGCAAGGCTCTTTAAGATGGTGAGGATTCCGAGAACAGTATGTTGTACCTCAACCGGCTCCTGACCTAACATCCTGGCTACATAGGGGTCTAATCGCCCATTACTATATCCTGGATTTTTCTCAGCAATGCTCGGCAGCTGGGGGGAGAGGTAGCCAGCTAGGGTAAATAGCTCATCCTCGTCAAAGCCTAAAGGCTTGGCAATTCTTCGCAGGATTGAGGCTGATGGGAAACGCTGTCCTTTCTCTATGCGACCTAGGTGTGATGCTGATACCCCTGACACAGCTGCCAGCTGCTGGAGTGTCAGCGGCACAGTAACTCTTTGCTGCCTGACTATTCCGCCTAGATTTCCCCGGTTATCATTGTCCATAATTTAGTATTATAATTCGCCATTTGGCAAATGTCAATGGGGGAGAGGTTGTTCAGTAACCTAATTTTTCCCATTCCTTGACGGCTAAAGCTATGGGTTATACAATGGCACTTGCTACCCAGAGAAATCCGGGATTTTTTCTGGGAACGCTGTTGAGATAAAATGGCTAAGAAATACGATGTCATCATTGTCGGCGGTGGTCCCGCCGGTATCTTTGCCGCTTTGGAACTAGCTCAGGCATCCGACCTGGATATTCTGCTTATAGAGAAGGGCAAGGATATTGATGGGCGCCAGTGCCCGGTTCGTGACTCAGGTAGCCCTTGTCCTCCGTGCTCACCTTGCAATCTGGTTTGTGGTTTGGGTGGAGCTGGTATTTTTAGTGATGGTAAGTTGACATTAACCGGGGAGGTGGGGGGTCGGCTCAGGGATTACCTTGGGGATGGGGCTACTGAGAAGCTGATTAAGTATGTTGATGATATATATCTTAAGTTTAGTGCCTCGGATAAGCTCTACGGGGTTGGGAATGAGGTTGAGGAGGTGCGCCGTAAGGCTTGTCTGGTGGGATTGCGGCTGATACCAATGCCGGTTCGTCATGTGGGTACTGAGCGTTGCCGTGCTGTGCTCAAGGCTATGCGTGATTACCTTGCTTCGCGCTTGGAATTTAAGCTTGGGGTTGCTGCTTCTACCGTTATTGTTGACAATGGCGAGGTTAAAGGGATTGAAACCAAGGGCGGGGACAGGTTTGACTGCCGTTATCTGCTTCTGGCTCCGGGTAGGGAGGGAGCGGATTGGTTATCTACAGAAGCTAGCCGACTTAATCTGACCATGCATTCTAACCCGATTGATGTCGGGGTCAGGGTGGAAGTGCCGATAGCGGTAATGGAAGGATTGACAAATGGGCTGTATGAGGCAAAGCTGGAGTTTCTATCCAAGAGGTTTGATGACCGAATTAGAACCTTCTGCATGTGTCCTGCTGGCGAGGTCATTATGGAATCCACGGGGGGTGATGACCCGGTAATCACGGTTAACGGGCACAGCTATACTGACCGCAGTAGTAGCAACACTAATTTTGCTCTGTTGGTAAGCACAACCTTCACTAAGCCATTTCGGGAACCTATAGCCTATGGTAAGTATCTGGCTAGACTAGCCAATATTCTTAGTGGTGGGGTACTGGTGCAGCGCCTGGGTGACCTCATGCAGGGTCGGCGTTCTACCCCGGCCCGCATTGAGCGGGGGTTAGTTAAGCCCACCTTGAAGTGTGCCACCCCTGGTGACCTTAGCTTTGTCCTTCCATATCGGCACCTTACCGGCATTGTGGAAATGCTCCAGGCAATGGATAAGCTGGCTCCAGGTGTTGCTTCACGCCATACCCTGCTTTATGGGGTTGAGGTCAAGTTCTACTCCTTCCGACCTCAACTTAGCCCCAGCCTGGAGACCGAGGTTGGCAATATGTTTGCCTGTGGTGATGGAGCTGGTGTTAGCCGTGGCTTAATCCAGGCATCAGCTTCCGGCGTGGTGGCGGCTGGAGAGATATTAAGGAGAAGCGGGCATTAAGATTGCGTGATGTCACGATAGCTTATTTTGTTACTTATATGGATTGGATAGCGGTCTTTGATACTTACTTATTTTTCCCATAAGGATAATCATGAATCCAGTTGAATATGGTACCTTTAGAAGCTACACCAAGATATTCTGCTATTATGGATTGAGAGTAATAAACCCTTGGACGTGAGCGGGTTCTATACCTAGACCTCGTCCTCACCGCCACCTTGGTCATCTCCGCCTTGGTCATCTCCGCCTTGGTCATCGCTACCAGCATCTTCTATCTGAGTCTCGGCAAGCTTCACCTTAAGTGCTGCGGGGCGACCATCCCGTCCCTGACCCTTCTCAAATTCAACTTCCTGTCCTTGGCTAAGACTATTAAATTCCACTCCTTCAAGTTCGTTGCGATGGAAGAAGATGTCTGTTCCATCCTCTGTCTGGATAAACCCATAACCACGGTTCATAAGCAGTTTGATTGTGCCTTTTGGCATAGGACACCTCCTTTGAAAAGCCCACTGGCTAGTCTTAAATATTATTATACCACATGATATCCCAAAAGGGGTAGGTGGCAGTCTATTCAGATGGTAGAATGCCACACTAGGTCAGTGAGGTTTGAAGACAGTCTGAAGCTGTATAGTTCCATAATGGACTAGGGGTCATTATCCTAGATGAGACACACTACAATCAATATTTAGGGGTGTTATGTGCCTTAGCTGTGGAAATGTGCCATAGCTTCACTTTCATAGTCTTGTCCCGTATAGGTTAGGGGGGTATACGGGGGAGCATTGCCTTGACATAGCGTCCAAGGGGCGAAGTCAGGCTTGTAGAGAATATCCAGTTAGCCTTAAAACTTATATT
>DAOVUZ010000030.1 GCA_030632305.1 Dehalococcoidales bacterium
CAGATTATCTTCCAGCTGGCTGAGGTGGCGGTACCCAGAGACTTGTTTTCTGCCATTCTGGAGCGGATAGCCAGGTTATGCCTGTCACCTGGCTAAGCACACCTGAGGGCAAGCAGGCAGTAAGGTGAAAAATATAGGGGGAGCATGGTCTTATTCGGGTGGAGAGCTTCGCCAGCGCTGATAGACGAGGATTTTAGGGGCTGTGCAGTACACGGCTTGCATGTCGAGGGGGCTACTGCAGGGCTCCGAGAGGAATATTGACACCCAAGTGCTATGGATATAATATTGCTGACAAGAGCGATGAGGGTCAGGATGCCTCATTGCGGATTGAAATGTCGGCTTTGGTGATGGTTACAAGGTTGGTAATTAGGCTAGCCTGAGGAAGTATTATGAAGAAGCTATGTTTCATAATCAGTGTGCTTTTGTTAGTCGCTGTTTTGGGATGTATCAAACCTAGTGAAAAGGTACTCCTTATCTTCAGCTACCATCCGGAGCACCCCTGGGTGGTAGAAGAAACAAGAGGTGCAGAGGACATTTTGGAAGAAAGAGGCGTGGAAACTGAAAAATTCTATCTGGATACCAAGAGGAATACAAGCGCCGAGTGGAAGGAAGAAGTGGCAGAAGAAGCTATGAGGAAAATCGATGACTTCAAACCTGACTTGGTAATTGTTTTTGATGATAATGCCTGTGAACTTGTAGCAAAGGAATATATCGGTGAGAGTCTTCCATTTGTTTTCTGTGGTATGAACGGTGAACCTGAGGACTACGGGTTTCCTGCCCAAAATATAACCGGTGTGATTGAAAGACACCATCTTGAGGCAACGATTGAACTTCTCAGGCGACTGGTGCCAGATGTTGAAAAGCTAGCGATAATGAGTGACGACAGTCCTACCTCACAGGCATTTATAACCCGCGTGCGGAATATTATACCGCCGGTTGAAATCAGTGAATTCTACACCACGAATGACTTCGACGCCTGGAAAGCAGAGGTAAATAGACTTCAGACCAATGTTGATGCTATCGGAATATATGTGTATCACACTATCAAAGAGAATAGTGAAGAACAAAGCCTGCCTCCAGAGGATGTGCTGGGATGGACACTGGAGAATAGTGAGCTTCCAGGTTTCGCCTTTTCTGATTTCACTGTCAGGGATGGAGTTCTGTGTGGAGTTACCGTATCTGGATACGAGCAGGGCATGACTGCGGCTGAAATCGCCATCAGGATATTGAATGGGGAAACGCCTGCAGATATCCCCATCAAGTGTCCTGAAGAGGGGACGCCGATGATTAATGAAATAAGGGCGGAGGAGCTAAATATAGAAATCCCGGCAGATGTGCTTGAGGAGGTGGAGATACTACCCTGATGAGTTCTGCCGAGCACATAACACTGGCTTTACGATACACGAAACACTTGGGCAAACTGATGAACCACAATGTTTATAGCCGACTTGCATAGTTGCGAGACTTTTATATCTGGTATTATCACAAAAAGAGAGACACGCTATGAAAGTAGGCTTTGTCTATGACCCCATCTATCTCAAGCATGATACCGGGCAACATATAGAGAATGCCAAAAGGCTGGAGACAATCATTTCTCACCTGGAGCAGACCCAACTCAAGCAGCAACTAATACCAATTAAACCTGGTGCTGCCTCCATTGAAGAATTGTCACTTGTTCACCAGAAGCAGCATATCTCACATATTCAGGAAGTAGCTCAGAGAGGCGGTGGCTGGATTGATGCCGATACGGTTATGTCAGCCAATTCCTACGAGGCGGCGCTCTATGCCGCTGGTGGCGTCATCAAGGCAACCGGGGTAGTTATGAATGGAGAGGTGGATAGTGCCTTTGCCCTGGTCAGACCGCCGGGACACCATGCCACCGCCGAGCGAGCCATGGGCTTCTGCCTATTTAATAATGTGGCTATCGCCGCTAAATATGCTCTGGCTAAATACAAACTGGAACGCATAGCTATCATCGATTTTGATGTGCACCACGGTAATGGAACGCAGGCAACTTTTTACGATAATCCCCAGGTGCTCTACATATCGACTCATCAGTATCCCTTCTACCCGGGAACAGGCAGCATTGATGAAACCGGCATCGGTGAGGGAAAGGCGACCACGGTTAATATACCACTGCCGGCTGGCGGTGGTGATACCGAATATTTATCGGTCTTTGACCAGATTATCATCCCCGTAGCTAAACGGTTTAAACCCCAGCTTATCCTGGTCTCCGCTGGCTACGACCTTCACTGGGCTGACGGAATAGCCATGATGCAGGTAAGCACCACCGGCTTTGCCCAAATAGTAAAAATTATTAAGGGGTTAGCTGATGAACTATGTAGTGGCCGCCTTGTCTTCAGCCTGGAGGGTGGCTACAATCCTGCCGCTTTAGCCAGCTCGGTAAAAGCCACTTTTGATATGCTTCTGGGTAACACCAATATTGAAGACCCACTGGGTCAATCACCGCACCAGTTTGAGGTAGGCAGCATTGCGCCTCTGATTAAGTCAATAAAGGAAATCCACACCCTAGCCTAGAGTCTTTTCTTACACAGGCGAGGCGGAGTATGGCACTGGCTACACTCCTCGCTACATGGCTCAACATGAATGAGCACAGTGGTATAAGACAATCTCGTTTTCATATCCCGCTCCAGCTCGTCGCAGAGCCGGTGTGCTTCTTCCACACTAGCATCCTTAGGCATTACCAGGTGCAGGTCAATGTACCGCTGGTTTCCCGCTTTACGAGTACGCAGTTCATGAAAACCAACCACCTCACCAGCACACTCCATAATAGACGCCCTTATGATATTCTCTTCAGCTTCAGACAATTTTACGTCAATCAGCCTGCCAAACGACCTTGTTAATACATCATAAGCTACTTTCAGGATAAATAAAGCTACTAACAGAGCAATGATAGGGTCAAAAATCTGGAGCCCGGTAAAGCGTATCACTAGTAGCCCAGTCAGCACTGCAGCCGCGGAATAGACATCAACAGCAATGTTGCGAGCACTCGCCTCCAAGGCTATTGAATCTGTTGCCTGTGATACCCGGCGCAGATGGCGTGAAAGGAAGAGGCTGGCTACTACGGAAACCAGCATTACCCCCATTCCGACTTCAGTCAGCTCTATAGTCGTTCCCGTTATTATTCTGAGCACTGCTGAATAGATTATTAAGCCACCGGCAGCAAAAATCAGTATCGCCTGCACTACAGCCGCAATATCCTCCACTTTGCCATGTCCGAAAGGGTGCTTCTCATCAGCAGGCCTGGCAGCTATACCAACAGCAAGGAAAGTAATAACTATGGCAAATAAGTCAAGGAAACTGTCCACCGCCTGAGCAATAATGCTGATGCTCCCGGTTACGACTGCCACCGCTACCTTGAGCCCAACCAGCCCAATCACAACTACCACAGCAAGCTTCGCCGCACCACTTCTGGTGGAAAACATTGCTTATATCCCCACCTTCCCTTTGGCTATAGTAAAGGGCAGCCACTTAACAAACCTACCCCACTCCCTCTTCTCCCAAACTATCAGCAACTGAGGCGCAATACAGAGTGAGCTATAGGTTCCAGCAATAATACCAACCAGCAATACCACAGCAAAGTTCTGAATTGACGCTCCGATAAAGAATAGCAGAGCCAATACTACAAGTAGCGTGGTCAGACTGGTATTCAGGGAACGGCTTAGGGTTTCAACCAGGCTGTTATTAATTACAACCTCAAAAGTAGAGCCTTCATCTTTATGCAAGTTCTCCCGTATCCTATCAAAAACAACCACAGTATTATTAATACTATAGCCAATAACCGCCAATATGCCGATAATAAACATCAAATTGACTTCCCAGCCCAGTATGCTACCTAGGATAGAAAAAATGCTTAATACCACCAGCACATCGTGCCCCAGGGCGGCTACGGCACAAGCACCATAGCGGAGAGGCTTCGGCATCCGGCGAAATGCCCAGGTGATATAAAGAAGCATGCCAACCACAGCTGCAGCTACGGCGATAGCGGCAATAGTTCTCGTCTCTCCTGCCACCATTGGGTCCACCCCGCGGAAGCCTTCTTCCTCAAACTCACCAAATTTAGCAGCTAAGGCTTCCTGCAGATCTACCTTCTCCTCCCCAATTAAGACGCGGGTGCGGATAATGAAAGTATTCTCTTCAGTTAATATGCCTTGAACAATAGCATTGGCATAGCCCAAGCTGGCAAGTTCCCGTGTTAGCTCAGTCTGGCTTACTTCTTGCTCGAAGCTCGCTGTCATCATAGAGCCAGGACTAAATTCAATGCTATATCTGAGAGGCCCAAAGGTCGCCAGGGAAATAATGCCAATAAGAATTACTACCCCTGAGATAAAAAAAAATCGAAACCTTTTACCAACAATATCAAACATCATTTCTTCCATGAATATACGCTGAATAGCGAAGTCTGCCTTGCCAGACGGGTGCCTACGAATAGACGCAACAATGTCCGGGTAACCATAATAGCGGTAAACATACTGGCTGCCACACCAATAAACAGGGTTAAGGCAAAACCCATTACCGGGGCACCGGCTATAATCCTGCTACCTACCCAATAGAGAATACCACAGACAATAAAGGTGGTTACATTGCTGTCCCTGATAGCTGTCCAGGCACGATTAAAGCCAGTCTCAATAGCTGCTCCCAATGTTCTGCCTGTCCTTAACTCCTCCTTCACCCGTTCAAAAATAAGGACATTGGCATCTACTGCCATACCTATGGATAGGACAAAGCCGCAAATACCAGCCAGGGTAAGGGTAACACCTCCACCCGGCCATAGCTTAAATACCGCCAACACTAGAACACCGTAAAAGATTAAAGCCAAGCTGGCTAAAAGCCCGGGTAGGCGATAGTAGATAATCATAAATAACATAACTAAAATTATGCCGATTACCCCCGCCTTAATGCCCATCTCAACAGAGAGAGCACCACGTGTAGCCGAGACTACTTCCTCATAAAGGGGTGGCTTCCTTAGCGGCATAGGTAAGGCACCAGACTCAAACAGGTTAGCTAAACGACTCGCCTCCTCAATAGTGAAGCCAGCAGGATTACTTATCTCCCCACTACCCTGATATGCGGGCTCTTCAATATGTGGCTGGGAAATGAGGACATTGTCCAGGAAAAAACCTATAGCTCGCTGTGGAGACCCGTATGGCCTGGAATATAGTCGCTCGGCAATATCATCGAAAATAACTCCCCCTTCCCCATCCCACACGATACCAACTTTCATTGCCGTAATGGCGCCCGCTCTCTCGTCAGGAAGAGGAGTAGCCGCCTCTAAGAAGCTACCGGTGAGTGGCGTGTCATCTTTCCCCCTGGCTGGTATCCAAGACAAAAGTTGGGTTGAACCTTGCTTCAGTTCCTCTACATCAATAGGGTTACCTGCCTCATCAGTGTAGGTGAGATTGTCTCCTTCCTTAGTCAGAAAAGCTACGGGACTATCATTTTCATCGACAAATATACGAGTCCCCTCCTCACCTTCATCAAAAAACTCAGGATCGGGGGTCTCCAGATAATGGCTAAGGTAAACCGGCTTGCCATCATCATCTAGCTCCACCTCTCTAAGCTCAAGGTAACCGGTTTGTTCCACCAGATTCTTGGCTTCCTCAATATCGGTAAATGCCGGAAGCTGCACTAAAATTCGCTCACCCTCTTGCTCCTGAATGACAGGCTCGAGGACGCCATATTTATCAATGCGGGTTCGGATAGTATCCAGTGCCCTATCCATAGCTCTTGCCTTCTCCTCAACGGTAGTCTCCTCAGGAAATTGAGCCTGATACACCAGATGACTGCCACCAACAAGGTCAAGCCCAAGGTGTATTCCCTTCCCCCCCAGTACCCCTTCACCAATAGGTAGAACTACGGACGAAGCAAGAGCGAAGATTATTAATACCATTATAAAAAGCAGCACATTCTTTCTAATCATCTCTACTTACACTACCCTACTCGACTTAATAGATGGTCACGAACATAAGCTAGAGCCTCGTCTCTGGTAGCTATCTCCCCAGATGCTTGTGCCTCACACAGTGCCTCCAGTAGCTGTCCAAGTTCATGTCCCGGACTCATACCAAAGATGTTGATTAAATCGTGCCCATCAACCAGCTTGGGTGGGGCAACCAGGCTCTCCTCCTGAAAACGTTGAGCCAACACATACTCCACTATTTGAGCATGCCCTCGCCATTGAGCCAGATTCAGGTGCGGACCCCTAGTAGCCAGATGGTCAGCCAGGCTCAGGAAAAGTATATCAATACCAGCCTCTCCAGTATCACGAAAGTAACGGTAAATAGCCCGACGGCTGGGAAGTTCACCCTGACTCATTTGCGTCGGCCTGAGATGATGCCTTACCATAGCCTCCACCAGCTTTACCTCTTTACCACTGAACCTCAGCCTTTCCAGAATATTAACCACTATAGCCGCCCCGTCTTTAGCATGTCCCAGAAAGCGCATCCGACTACCATCAAAAGCTTTAGTTTGAGGTTTAGCAATATCATGGAGAAGTGCTGCCAATTTGAGCAGTGACCCTCTGGTGCTACCACTGCTAACCTCCAGGTCAAAGTGCTGACTCAGAACCGCTGACCACGGGACAACAGCCAGGACCTCCTCCCCAGCATATTCCCAGGCTCCCTGCCCCAGAAGAAAATCAGCGGCACTCACTGTCTTGAGAGAGTGCTCAAAAACATCCCAGGAGTGTTCCTTGGGCTGCTCGACCCCCTTTGTCTGATTAAGCTCCGGAATCATAGCCGTGACCAGCCCCAGCTTATCAAGATAGGTTAAAAATTCCCCGGCTCGAGAAGTAGCCAGTAACTGAAGTAGTTCTTCTCTCACCCGTTCACCAGCCACATCAGCTATAAGATGACAATAGCGCCGAATCAGAGCCTCGGTCTCACTATCAATACTAAATCCAAGCTCTGCCGCCAAACGCACCGCTCGTAATAAGCGCACTGCATCCGATTTAAAAGCCGCCTCTGAAACAGCCCTGACCACCCCCTGATGAAGGTCATTCCAACCATTAAACGGGTCTATAAGGGGATGAGGTTGACAAACAATCCCGCCGAGATCAACTGCCATAGCATCTACAGTGAAATCACGCCGCGCCAGGTCCTGCTCGATGCTACCCTGAAATGTAGAGAAATCAAGCTGCCATTGACCTCCAGCTGAGGGGGCAGCTTCATTAACTAAAACCACTCGGCTCACCCTATTCACCTCATCCAACAGGACATACCTACCGCCAAGAGCCGTAGCTACCTTCGGAGCAATCTCCAGCGCATCTGCCGCCACAGCAACATCAATATCAGCCGTATCTCGCCCCAGCAGGGCATCACGGACAAAGCCGCCAACAAGATAAGACTTTACCCCTTGCTCAGTAAGAACATCGCTTACCCTGGTCAATAACAATGAGGCTTCGGGCTCAATGAGGCTACCCCAAAAGTCCTTCGCCCCCTTTCCTGCAAAGCTCATCCTCACCACCATTAGCTTTAATCCCTGCTGGGAAAAAACGGTTTTCCAGCGGTCACCCTTACCCCCCCCACCACCACCTAACGCTAAACTATACTACCGAGGCACACATTTATCAAGAGGGGATTCCGGTATAACTCAGATACCCTGGCAGAGCTTTCAGTTGCTATAGTATCAAGGGATAATAAACCTTTACTGCCTGATTATTAGAATAATTCGCTAAAAGGCAAGCATTAACTTTTTAACCTTATTTTTACCCATTTCTAACCAGTTGTTTACCTCAATTTACCTCAATCTTTACTCTAGCGTGCTACTCTTAATATAAGAATTATGATAATAAAGACAAGGATTTTTAAACTGAACCACAACCATCACCAGAACCTGTCTGGGTTAGCCCAGACTATGGGGTTATCAGTAAGCCAGATCTACCGGGTGCGACAAGGCAAGCGCTCCATCAATCAAAAATTCATTATCGGGGCGATAAAAGCCTTCCCCGGATACAAACTTGATGAGCTTTTTTACTTCGCCCCTGAATCACCGATTGAGAGCACCCGACAAGCATTAGGAAAG
>DAOVUZ010000083.1 GCA_030632305.1 Dehalococcoidales bacterium
AGGACAATACGCCTGTATCTTTTAATCAGGTGGTCACAGGTTCGAGACCTGTACGGCTCACTTGAATCAGACAATTTATAGCTAATCTATAGCTAAACAAAGCCACCCGAAAAACAGGGTGGTTTTTCTTTTTGGCTAAAAGTGACACCCTGATTCGTCTAAGAATTATCCCAGGTATCACCCCTCTTACTTGACTGCTGGACAATTTACAGGAAAGGCAGGCAAGTAAATAATGAAGGTAAAGAGAGTAGTGAATTGGGCGGTATATATAATCCTGATGGATTCAACGTGTCATTGGAACATGGTGGTGAACTGGTGCTCGGTGAAATGCCTGAGAAGGACATTTTTCGGTTTGAGATGACGGATATGGTAGTGAGAGCTGTAGATGCCCTGCCCGGTTTCCAGAAGTGTGATAATCCCTCTGAGCGAGAGGAAGAGATTAAGAGAAACATGAGGGAAATATTACAGTTATTCAATATCAGGGTGCTCATTTATCGGGAGCGAGTGGAGATCAAAGGGGCTATACCGACACAAATTCTAGATAAGACGACTAAAGAAGAGCCTGAAAGTAGATCTGCGCTGATTATCAGTTCCCCTTCTCCTTCGAAGGAGAGGGGGAGATGGTTGTAAGAGAGGCTTTGCCTCTCTTTGACTCTCCTTTCCCATTTACGCTTTTGAAAGAGAAGGGAGATAATTTCTTTAGAGGGGCTTCGCCCCTTTCAACTCCCCTGATTATGCTCCTGAGCCAGGAGGATAGTTCTTGAATTTATCACTCCAGCACTGCCCGCACCCTGAAGAAGTTTTCATCTTTTCGGGGGGCATTAGCTAGAATCTCTGACTGGGGTAGGGAAGCGGTGGCTTCATCGTCCTTAACTACATTCTGGAGAGGAATAGGTTGGGTGGTGGGTGGGACGCCACTGGTATCTACCTCCTGTAATATCTCAAAGTTCTCTAGGATATTGGATAATTGCTCTCTAAGCCTGCCCACCTCGGTCTCGGTCAAGCCCAGTCGAGCCAGCAGGGCAATATGTAATACATCATCACCACTTAGTTTCATTGTCAACCTCACCCCCTTCAAACTTTCCCTGATAAATGCTTTCTATAATAATTATATCTGCTAATTATAGCACCCATATTTGAGTATCAGCAACAGGAGCCATCCTGCTATAATGGTATCAAGATGAGCGCCAGGCTTATATGGGCTATTGTTAGTACCTTGCTGGAAGAGGCAGCCATAGCAGCGATTGTGCTTTGGGGTTTGCCTTATTCAGGTATTCATAATTTCCCTCTGGCTGGTCTTATTGCCGTGATGGTAGCCTGGGGTGCCTATTCGGTTATTACTTATCGGAGGGGCAGTCGAGCCTTGAGGAGAAAACCACTGGATGGGCTGCCAGATATGGTTGGTAGCCAAGGTGAGGTGGTGAGTCCGCTAGCTCCGGAGGGTCTGGTTAGAATTAAGGGTGAGCTTTGGCAGGCAGAATCGGCAAGCGGTAGAATGGACACTGGTGGGGAGGTTACGGTGGTGGGGCAGGACGGGCTTAAGCTCATCGTGCGTAAGCGCAGCACTACTGATGATTTAGAGAAGACTGAGTAGTCAGCGTTCAGGACTAAGTTTGGCGTTTATAGACAAAAGAGAATGTAAGCAGGGCTACTCCGACAACTAAAAGACCGATGCCGAGCATTAGCAGCGGAGCCACAAAGTCACTGACTAGTTGTGGTAGCCACTCCTGAAGGTAGGTAGGAATATCAAATTGCGCTATCTGTGTCCCGGCAAAGTATTTGGCTACAAAAACACCCACCAGCATTAGAATGCCTTCAGGCAGGAGGATGGCGCCCAACTTGCGGGTAGTGCCTATTATCTGGCGGTCTATGAGAATAATGCCCACGATTAGCAGCACAATAAGGCCGATCATAAGGTTGTATGCGACCTGGAAATAGCTGATAATTTGCTTTACCATCTCAAGTGTAGATAGGACATCGGGAGGTAACGAGCTTTCACTAATCTCAAACGTCGCCGGTAGCAGTTCATCAATCTGACTATAGAGCTCATTAAGGAATAGCTCTATCTGGGCTGGAGATGCTCCGGCAAGTTCTGGGGGTAGTATCTGCAGGATGACTTCCTCCACGTTGTCTTTCAGACTTTCCTTCACCGGGTCTAAGGGGATGACCACACTCAGGCTTTGACTCCTTCCCGTAAGGTAGTCATAGCTGAAATAGACACCATCGGTTACCTGTTGTTGTATCCATGGTTCAAGGTTGGTGATGGTGTCGCTGAGAACCTCAGCCACAAGCTCTTCTTCGGGGATTTGTTCCCTGAGAAGTTCTTCTGCCAGTAAGGGCACATCGAGCTTATTGATTTCGGAGCTGACGAAGCCCGGGTTGAGGATGGTTTGATTTAACAGGAAGGCAACACCAAAAATAGATAGGGACAGGACGAGGAGGAAGCTTAAAAGACCGAGAGCTAACCCTTTAAGGACGTTCATTTTAATAATAGCCTCCCGTATAATCAAAACCTTGACCCAGCGTCTTGCTTGGCTGGTGTATTATATCAGCCAGAGAATGACATAGCAATAGAATTGGCAACCGGGATTCGCCTGAACCAATCTTAACCCCTTGGTAGGAACTATTATTTTACCTCACCTTTACCAATTTATAACCGTTTATTTACCTTGGTTACCTCAATTTTTTACCTTCATACTCTAGGATAGGACCATAAATTTATCACCTGTATTGGAGGTGGTAGTGTGGTTCAGGAGATAAAAATTGGACGCCTCGGAGAGCCGCTCCAGCAAAGAAGAAATGGGAGGGTCGTTTTTGTTCTTACCCCTGCCGAAAAGCAACGACTTAAACATTATATTGATAAGGAGTCTATGTCAGAGGCACTGCAAGAAACGGTTGACATTATCTATAAGATAGGACTGGAGAGCAAGGGGGTGAAAGTAATTCCCAGGCTGGATGAATTGGAGTCTTTTATCCGGGAGATTGGCAGCGTCCTGAGAAATAAGGATATTGATACCACAATTAAGTCGAAAAAATCAGTTATAAAGATAAAGTCTGGACATGTCTTCTTCTTGAGCCCCTCAGCCGCTCGTGAAGAAGAGGCTAATCAAGCGTATGACAACCCTGATATGGTAGGGTCTATTCAAACTAATTAGAAATGGGGTCCATATCGCCGTGGGGGAGCTACGGTAATCCCGAAATACACTGGCAAAGTTCAGATATATAACTAATTTCTATAACCATTCGGCAAGCTTGTACATGTTTTCGTAAGCCTTTTTCAAGTCGAACTCGCCTTTTTCCAGCCTATTCTTTAAGCTGTTCATTCTGTTTACAAATTCCTGCCTGTCTTTATTTCTCACTATATTAGCCCATGTTTCTGAGTTTCTCTGCACGTGTTCTTCGCCTTCCGTCAGTTGGGGCCGGTTCATTTGCACGGAGGCATAAAACTCCGGGTCTTCTGAAATAACGCTTCCCACCAGTGTTAGCAGCACTTTGTAGGTGCTCCCACCAATTGCTTCCATCTGTCTCAGTTGCTCAAGGCTCAACAGGGTATCAGCCGAAACTATGGCGATAAAGTGAGAGAGTCCAAGAATGACTGTCATCATCTCGTCGTGTTCATAGGGGGTCATCATGGTGGCTCTGGCTCCTCGTTCCTCTAAATACTTCCTGATTTTTTGAGCCAGGGCTGTCTCTTCTTCGTTAGTAGGTGTCAGAATAAAGTTCTGGTTTACAATATCTCTGGCGCCGGGACCAAACATCGGATGTGCCCCT
>DAOVUZ010000117.1 GCA_030632305.1 Dehalococcoidales bacterium
GCCCCGATTTTATTTTTCAGCCGACCATGGTGTACTGCCACCTTCCCCCCGATGCTGCTATCGACCTGGGCTAGCAGGGTGGTAGGTATTTGTATCAGTGGCACTCCCCGTAAATAGGTAGCAGCAACGAATCCAGTCAGGTCTCCGATAACCCCGCCACCTAGGGCCAGTATAGGCGTTGTCCTTTCACAATAAAGGTCGGTCAAGTCATTGTATAGTCTACCGGCAACCTCTAGTGATTTTTGCTCTTCCCCATCAGGAACTTGCAATAAAGTTACCTTGAAGCCTTCTCTGGTGAGGCTCTGCTTTAGAGTATCGCCATATAGTCCTTCCACTATGGGGTTGGTGATAATTATTATCTTATCGGCAACCCCATTTTCTTTTAGCTGGCGTCCGGTCTGCGTAAGTAGCCCTGAACCTATATGGATATTGTAGCTATTACTGCCAAGCCTTACCTTAATTTTTCTCATTTGATATTGCCTTATTTTTTATTTCTCATCGGCACAATCAGTTTACTAATTTTCTGGCAGGCATCGATGACATCCTTGAGTTCATCGGGTGTAATCATCTGTTGCCCATCAACCAGTGCCTCTGCCGGGTTATAGTGTACCTCAATCATCAATCCACTGGCTCCGGCAGCTATAGCGGCACAACTCATATTTAAGATAAGGTCTCGGCGACCGGTGGCGTGACTGGGGTCGGCGAGTATAGGCAGGTAAGTTTCTTTCTGAATGGCGGGGATGGCGGCAAGGTCAAGGGTATATCTTGTGTAGTTCTTACCTTTGCCGATAGGTATTATTCCTCTTTCGCACAGGATGATGTCCTTGTTACCCTCAGCCACCATATATTCAGCAAAAGATAAAAATTCCTCAATACCGGCGCCGAAATGCCGCTTAAACAGGACGGGCTTACCTTTCTTGGCTACCTTGGTGAGCAGGTCTTGGTCATACATATTTCTGGCTCCTATTTGAAGTATATCAGTATACTCTGCCACCAAGTCAACTTGTGATTCCCCTCTTATTTCGGTTATTACTGGCAATTCGAATTTCCTCCCCGCTTCACGCAGCCAGTCTAAAGCCTCCTCTGCCTTTTCCTGACCTCCAGCCCCCAGCCCCTGGAACGAGTGAACTGAGCTTCTTGGCTTAAAAATGCCGCCTCGCAGGATGTGAGCCCCCGCCTTTTTTACCCCTTCTGCGATTCTGAGTAGCTGTTCTTTACTCTCCACAGCACATGGTCCAGCTATGAATACTGGATTATCGCCGCCTATCTCGATGTTTCCTACTTTAATTACCCTGTGCTCATTCTCACCCTCAATGAGTTTGCTGTATTCCCTGCTGATTAGTTTATAAGGGGTTTCAATTCTCATCGCCTCTTTCACCCCGGGTAGAAGCGCCAGACGAGCAAAATCTACTTCGGTTTCGTCTCCTATTATCCCAATCACAGTCCGGAAAGCTCCCTTAGAAATATCGGCTCTTAGCCCATATTTCTTTATTTCTGTTATTACTTGGGCTATTTGTTCCTCTGTGGCATCGGTTTTCATTATTATCATTTTTACACTCCAATATTTTAGTAGCCTGAAATAAAAACACCCTCCGCTTGAGAGGGTTCTTTCTTTAACTTCTTGCTTTAGATTTGTTGTCGGTTAGTGTAATTATAGTTTCATACCAAAGCCCCCCAAGCGCACCTTGTGCGCCATGTAAAATAATACATATAATATAATCCCTGGAAACCAATATTAACTAACATACTCTAGGCTCAACTTCTTTTGGACGTAGTCTATCATAAGAAATATAGACTGTCAACCCCCTTCCGAAGTGACTTGACAGCGAAAACAATCGGGTGGTAATTTGTTACCGTAAACCTTCAACTCGCAGCAGATTGAGTAAACGGAGTTAGTGCTACCCACATAGATGCTGGGCATCTCGTCCCGCCCAATGCCTTTATGAACAGTACGTAAGTATTGGCTCGAACTGTTGCCTTTGGAGTGATTAGTCTGGAGGGAATAAACAGTGGCTGAAGTGGTAAAACTGCTCTCTGGAAATGAGGCTCTGGCTCTGGGAGCCTACCATGCTGGTGTAGGGGTAGCTACCGCTTACCCTGGAACCCCAAGTACCGAGATACTCGAATTTATAGCTCGCTTTGATGACATCTATGCGGAATGGTCAACAAACGAGAAGGTGGCTATGGAGGTAGCATTGGGGGCAGCCTATGCTGGGACTCGCTCGCTGGTATCTATGAAGCATGTGGGGCTGAATGTGGCTAGCGACCCGTTTATGGCGGCTTCAATCACGGGGGTCAATGCCGGAATGGTCGTGGTCTGTGCCGACGACCCGGGAATGCACAGCTCTCAGAGTGAACAGGATAACCGCCACTATGCCAAACTGGCTAAAGTGCCCATGCTGGAGCCCAGTGATAGTCAGGAAGCCTATGAACTTATGGCGTATGCCTTTGACCTCAGTGAAAGGTTTAGTACCCCGGTGTTGGTGCGCAGCACTACCCGTATCTCCCATTCAAAGTCAGTGGTGAGGGTAAATCGGAGTCGGGTTATGCCAGTTACTCAGGTGGGCTTCCAGCATGATGTGAAAAAGTATGTTATGCTACCGGTTTATGCTCGCCTCAGGCATCCATTGATAGAAGAGCGTCTGGTCAAACTGGCTGCCTATGCCGAAACCTTTCTTTTGAATCTGGTACAGTGGGGCGAGCTTCACCTTGGGGTGGTGACCAGCGGGGTTGCCTACCAATATGCCAGAGAGGTTTTCCCTAAGGCGTCCTTTCTCAAGCTGA
>DAOVUZ010000097.1 GCA_030632305.1 Dehalococcoidales bacterium
ATTGAGTCTTCGACGGCTTCTGCCTCTTTTTCAATTGAGCCTTCGACGGCTTCTGCCTCTTTTTCAATTGAGTCTTCGGCGGCTTCTGCCTCTTTTTCAATTGGGCCTTCGACGGCTTCTGCCTCTTTTTCAATTGGGCCTTCGACGGCTTCTGCCTCTTTTTCAATTGAGCCTTCGACGGCTTCTGCCTCTTTTTCAATTGAGCCTTCGACGGCTTCTATCCCTGTTTCAATTGGGCCTTCAGTAACTTCAAGTTCTGTCTCCAGTTTAGGGGCTGAGGCAGTTTCCTCAGCAAAGGTTGCCCTTTCCTCTTCGGGAATCACTTCAATGGCCAGCCCCAGGCTTTGTAGTTCCTTAACCAGAACCTTAAACGATTCAGGCACACCGGGTTGGACAATATCCTCATTCTTAACTATAGCCTCATAGGTTTTGGCTCGACCAGTCACATCGTCTGACTTTATAGTTAGGACTTCCTGAAGGTTATGGGCAGCACCATAGGCTTCCAGCGCCCATACCTCCATTTCACCAAAGCGCTGACCCCCGAATTGAGCCTTGCCGCCCAGGGGTTGTTGAGTAATCAAGGAATAGGGTCCGATAGAGCGGGCGTGAACCTTATCTTCAACCAGGTGGATTAGCTTCATCATGTAGATGTTACCTACTGTTACTGGTTGGTCAAATGGCTCACCGCTGTGTCCATCGCGGAGTATAACCTTGCCGATGGTGGGTGGGGGAAGGTTCCTTTCAGTTCTCACCTTTTCCACTGCTTGCTTCAGCTCCTGTGGATTAAGGTCTCGGCTAGCTATGCCCAGGTCTTCGAGCCATAGACGCAGGCAGACCTCCTTTGTTTCTTCAGGGTAGTCTTCGTTGAATGCCTTGTCTTCATTGTAGCCATGGTTTTCAAGCCATGCCTTAACCACCTCCAGTTGCAGGGTAGGTTTGTCATCGCTGGGATTGGAGTTAACCGCCCCAGCTTTTTGAGCTATCCAGGCTCTGGCTAGGGCACCCTCAATGGCAGTATCATCAGCACCATCAAACACCGGGGTAATCACCTTTATGCCTAGTATCTGAGCCGCCCAGCCAAGATGGGTTTCCAGAACTTGACCAATATTCATTCGTGACGGGACGCCTATTGGGTTAAGTATAATATCTACTGGTGTGCCATCGGGAAGGAAAGGCATGTCATCGGTCGGGGCGATGAGGGCGATGACTCCCTTATTGCCGTGTCGTCCCGAGAGCTTATCCCCCACTGAAATCCTTCGCTTCTGGGCAACCCAGACCCGTACCCATTGATTGACGCCGGCGGGTAGGTCATCACCATGGTCACGAGAGAATACCTTTACATTAATCACTTTGCCCCATTCCCCGTGAGGTACTCGTAGGGAGGTATCCTTCACCTCTCGTGCTTTCTCACCAAAGATAGCTCGCAAAAGTTTTTCTTCAGCCGATAATTCGGTCTCCCCCTTTGGTGTAATCTTACCTACCAGTATATCATCTGGGCCTACTTCGGCACCGGTGCGGATGATGCCGGTTTCATCAAGGTCGCGCAGGCTTTCCTCAGCTACATTGGGTATATCTCTGGTGATTTCTTCGGAGCCTAGCTTGGTATCTCTGGCTTCTATTTCATGCTTCTCAATGTGAATGGAGGTAAACTTGTCCTTCTCCACAAGGCGATTACTAATGATGATAGCATCCTCAAAGTTATAGCCTTCCCAGCTCATAAAGGCACACAGCACATTTTGTCCTAGAGCCAGTTCCCCTTGATCAGTAGCAGAACTATCGGCTAGAACCCACCCCGTCTCCACATGGTCACCCTTGCTCACTATGGGGTGCTGGTTAATGCAAGTCCCCTGATTAGTGCGCACAAATTTTATTAGCGGGTAGATGTCTTTATCGCCGCCATCTGTGGTAACTATTATCTGCGAGCTGGTAACCGAGGTTGCTATCCCCGCATTTTTGGCAAAAAGTACCTGACCGCTGTGCTTGGTGGCTTCTATTTCCATACCGGTAGCTACAAAAGGTGCCTCAGGACAAAGCAGGGGCACCGCCTGCCGCTGCATATTAGCCCCCATCAGGGCACGGTTAGCATCATTATGTTCCAGGAAGGGTATTAGTGATGTGGCAACGCTGAATATTTGCTTAGGTGACACATCCATTAATTCAATCTTGCCCGGTACTTCCAGTAGGTAGCGGTCACCTAGTCTGGCTTCAACCTTTTCTTCGACAAATTGGCTATTTTGATTAAGCTTGGCATTAGCCTGGGCAATGGTAAATTTATCCTCTTTATCGGCTGGTAAGTAAACGACCTCGTTAGAGACGAGGGGCACTACATTTATCGTTCTGGGAGATAGGCGAGATAGCTTGGTGGCGAGCTGGGGGGTAATGATAGCCTTAGCTTTGGCTATGGTCTTGCCTTCATCGTCAACTACTGCCTCCCTGATTGTCTTACCCAGCAGCTCGTCACGGGTGTTGCTTACCTCAGTAATAACCTTACGGTATGGTGTCTCAATGAAACCATATTTATTAATTAGGCTATAGGTAGCTAGAGAGCCGATGAGACCGATATTAGGTCCTTCTGGTGTCTCGATGGGGCAGATTCTACCATAGTGAGAGAAGTGAACGTCGCGGATATCAAAGCCGGCACGCTCGCGAGATAGACCTCCTGGTCCCATTGCTGATAGGCGGCGCTTATGAGTTAGCTCAGCCAATGGGTTAGTTTGATCCATAAATTGTGATAGCTGTGAGCCGCCGAAGAATTCCCTAATGGCGGCTGCTACCGGGCGAATGTTGACCAGAGCGTTGGGAGTAACCGCCTCGGTAGCAATAATGCTCATACGCTCCCTGACTACTCGCTCCAGGCGTAATAACCCGATACGAAACTGGTTTTGAATCAGCTCACCAACAGTGCGTACTCGCCGATTTCCCAGGTGGTCAATGTCGTCAGGGGTATCTGAACCATTATTAACCATAATGATGTGCCTGATGATTTCTACGATATCATCCTTGGTTAGAGTTCTTTCGTCTTCTTTAACTCTACCTTCAAGCCCTAAACGCTTGTTGAGCTTGTAGCGACCTACACCCCCCAGGTTATAGTGCAGGGTATTAAAGAACAGGTTGTTTATTAGTTTCTTGGCATTTTCGATATTAGCCGGGTCTCCAGGGCGCAGTTTCTTATAGATATCAATCAGAGCCGTGGTCTCTTCCTTAATCAATGGCTCATGCTCCATGGTTGACCTGATAAATTGGTGCTCTGAGGAGCTATCATCTTTGGGGAACAGCTTTAGCAGCTGGTCATCACTGCTGTAACCTATAGCCCGAAGCA
>DAOVUZ010000049.1 GCA_030632305.1 Dehalococcoidales bacterium
AGCTCCAAGTCCTCTTCCGGGGTTGAGCCGGGCAGCCCTGGCATCCAGTGATAGTGCACTTTGAAGCCGTGTTCCCTGAGCAGTGTGGTAGCATTAATTACATCCTCTACCTTGTGTCCTCTTCTCACCAGCCGGTAGATTTCATCATTCAGGGTCTGAACGCCGAGTTCCACTCTGGTGGTGCCAAACTCGAGCATTCTGTCTATCTCCTGTTGCCGACACCAGTCGGGTCTGGTCTCTAGGCACAAGCCGGTGCAGCGATGCTTAGCCGTCTGGTTAAGTTGTTTTGCTTCTTCCAGGGTGGTGGATTTCCTGTCATTTAAGGCATCAAAGCAATCCTTGATAAACTGGTATTGATAATCCTGGGGAGATGCCAAGAAGGTGCCGCCCATTACTATCAGCTCAACCTTATCGGTGGGGTGCCCCATTTCTGACAGAATTCTTAGCCTCAGCTTGACCTGCTTCCTGGCGTCATAGTCGCACCTTTTTGCCCGTAATACTGCTGGCGACTCTGTGGTATAGCTCTGGGGGGTATCGGTAAAGGTGGGGCAATATACGCACTGCCCCGGGCATTTCATGGGCTGGGTCATAACCGCTACCGGGGTTACCCCGGATATTGTCCTGGCGAATTTTTTCATAGTATACTTCTCTACAGGTGCTAAAAATAGTTTAGCAGTTTTAACTTACAGCAACAACCTGATTGCAGGGGGTCAAAGAGGGGCGGAACCTCTCTTTGAGAAATAATTGGGTGTAAAATATAAGGAAATGTCTCTCCACTCTTCTTTGAAGGAGAGAAATACTGAAGTGAGTGAAGGAGAACAATATTAAAGGGGATAGGGTGACTAGAGATATATTCAACCAGATAGCGCCGGGCTGGTATAATTTCAGGCACTGGTCTATATTCCGTAGCGAGCTGGAGGTGCTGGCTCAGAGGTGGCAGAAGGGCAGGCTGCTTAACCTTGGCTGTGCCCACGGAGCCGACTTCTTACCCTTTATGCAGAGTTTTGACTTATGTGGCGTGGACTTTTCTATCGAGATGCTAAGGTTTGCCCGAAAATACTCCCAGAAATTCAATTTTACCGCAAATCTAGCGGTGGCTGATGTTCGCTACCTTCCCTATCCTGATGAGACCTTTGACCGGGCAATCTCAATAGCCACCTACCACCATATAGAGGGTGAAGATGAGAAGCGAGCAGCCCTGAGTGAGCTGAGGCGAGTATTAAAGCCGGGGGGTGAAGCCTTTATCACGGTGTGGAACCGGTGGCAACCTAGGTTCTGGTTCAAGCCAAGAGAGGTGGCGGTACCGTGGCGGATAAAGGATAAGATGCTGTATCGCTACTATTACCTGTTCTCTTACTCCGAGCTGGAGAGGCTGGTGAAAAGAGCTGGCTTTGAGGTGCTGAAGTCCTTTCCCGAAAGCTCCTACAGCTTCCCGCTCAAAGCGTTTTCGCGGAATATATGCCTTCTGGTGAGGAAGGGTGATTAGCTTATTGCTAGATATTTTATGAACCTCACCCCATTTAAGTCTCTATTGGGTAACCCTATTCTCTTTATCTCCTTCTCCTTATCAAGGGAAGGGGGTCAAGGGGACAGGTTGCTTAGCAATCTTCTTATAGCTATACTGACAGTGTTATACTCAAAATTACAGTTAGCCTGAACGCGAGGATTGGAGTAAATGGAGAAACGTATGACTAAAAACAGGAGGTTTCGGCAAATGCTTATCCCAACAATAATAATGGGCGTAATTGCTATTGTCCTTACCTTTATTGCCTATAATAAGGGAGGTGGGGAGCATATTCTGGG
This sequence comes from Dehalococcoidales bacterium, assembly GCA_030632305.1. Classification (GTDB taxonomy): domain Bacteria; phylum Chloroflexota; class Dehalococcoidia; order Dehalococcoidales; family DAOVUZ01; genus DAOVUZ01. Next base: position 1,804 of record DAOVUZ010000049.1, read on the forward strand.
GTTGGGGTCAGCCGGGAGTATGCTGCTACAGATTGTTCCTTTATTGATTTTTGCTTTTATTGTAGCTGGTATGATTCAAGTTCTTATTCCTACCGGAATTATATCCACGTGGATAGGTGCTGAATCTGGTTTCCGAGGTCTGTTAATTGGTTCAGCACTTGGTGGTCTTACGCCAGGTGGTCCCTATGTTAGTTTACCCATCGCTGCCGGACTATTGCGCACCGGGGCCAGTATAGGAACTATGGTAGCCTTTCTAACCGGATGGTCATTGTGGGCAATTGCCCGGTTGCCATTGGAAATGGGCCTAATGGGCTGGAAATTCACGCTAATTCGTTTGGCCTGTGTCTTTTTCTTCCCACCCATCGCCGGGCTAATAGCCAATAAATTCTTTTCCGGTGTTAATGTTGTTTGAGTAATATGGTTTGAGATTACCAGATGTGCGTTGGTAAGAAGGAAAGATATATTGAATAGACTGTCTAAATAGTCAAAAGAAGGAGGGGTCATGCCAGTAGTTATCGTTGAAATGTGGGAGGGACGCACCATTGAGCAAAAGAAGCAATTGGTGGAGGGCATAACCTCGGTGATAGTGAAGATGGGTATTCCTTCAGAAGCAGTTCATATCATTATCAAGGATAACCCAAAGCACAACTGGGCAAGCGGGGGGAAGCTTGCTTCAGAAGAGTTTCCAGGGACATAGGAAGTAATTAAATACCCGATGATGTGGTAGCTATCGCGCAACCGGGTAGCGGGCTATTCCCCATCTTTTGGAGTGGGCTTGCTTCATCCGGTTTAGGTGTGTCTGGAATTGGGCTGAGGTGATATTTTCGGTAGACATTAATACACCGTCTTCCTTATCATCTGAGTAATAGCCACGGCGTAGGCCTACCTGACTGAAGCTGTACTTCTGGTAGAGGCTCTGGGCAGATGTGTTGGAGGCACGAACCTCCAGGGTAATGGTATGAGCATTTAGCTCCGCAGCCAGGTCTATAGCTGATATAAGCAGTAGCTCTCCTATCCCCTGGCGGCGATAGGGCAGCCGGACTGCAATATTGGTTATATGAGCTTCACCGGCCATAATCCAGAAGCCGACGAAACCAGCAATATATTTTTTATCTGAGGGGGGCAGTTCATTGGCAAAGAAACGGTCATGATTAAACAACTGCCTTACCCTGGATATCAGCCGGGAGAAGCTCTTCTCTGGAGGAGCTTTTACCTTGGGTTCGTCAACTGTTTTCTCTTCGTCGCAGGCTACGATATAATGGGCTAACCGATTTTGCAGCTCGTGGTGATAGTTAGCCGGTGGCCACAGGGTGGGGAAGGCTTCATGGTCAATATCGGAGACCTGGGCAATATCTTCTCTGTGCAGCAGACGTACATAGCAAGGCAAGGCTTTATCCTGTTGTTGAGTATTTTATTATCAAAATTTCAATCCTGGAATCATTGTAACATTTTCCATCTCCTGATGGTATCTAAAATATATTAGGTTGGTAAGCAACCTCACCTCCTTTAAGCACCCAGAAAATCTTCGATTTTCCTGGGAACCCGCTTAATCCCCCTCTCCTTATTTAAGGAGAGGGGGAGGGTTTGTTAAGAGGGGCTGACGCCCCTCTTAGACGTCCTATATGGGGGTTGTTTAGCATACTGAACCTATCTTTTTGCCTGTTCCTTCGTTATACTATATGCACAGGGTAGCGCTATTACAGGAGTTGCCAGGTGCAAGAGGAGGAGAGCCTTGTCCGCCGAGCGCAACAGCGCGACGAGGAGGCTTTCACTCAGCTATATGAGGCGTATTTCGATAAGATTTATCGTTATGTGGCTCTCAAAATAGGGAACAAGACAGAGGCAGAGGATATGACCCAGCAGGTCTTTTCCAACGCACTCCAGTCCATTTCCTCCTTTAAGTGGAGAGGTATATCCTTCTCCGCCTGGCTGTTTCGTATTGCTCACAACCAGGTGGTCGACTATTTGAGGAAGAAAAGCAAACAGGCTACTGCTCTCCTTGACGAATCACTGGTTAGCAGTGATAGCAATCCACAGCTAGTGGCTGAGCACAGGCTAGATATTGAGCAGCTGGTATTAGCCACCAAGCAATTGACGGAGACACAGCGCGAGGTGGTTTCTCTTCGTTTTGCCGGTGAGCTACCTATTGCCCAGGTGGCAAAGGTTATGGGCAAGAGCCAGGGGGCAGTAAAGGCTTTACAGCATAGCGCTATAGTAGCCCTGCGCAAATCGCTATTGCTGGCGGAAGATAATGAAAGAGACTAAGGAATTTAATAATATCCTGGATGAATGTCTGGAGCGACTGCTGGCCAGGGGCGAGAGTATAGAGCAGTGTCTGGTTAGCTATCCTGAGCAGGCAGATGAGCTTGGGCCGCTGCTCCGGACAGCTCTGGAGGCTAAGGAGGCGTTAGCTATCCAGCCTCGCCCTGAGTTTAGAGCCAGAGCCAGATACCACTTTGGCTCGGTGCTCCGGGAGGTAAAGCCTAAAAGAAGGTTCTTCTCTCTGGGCTGGCAGCCACGTTGGGCAATGGCAGTATCAGTAGTTCTTATTATGCTACTGGCTGGGGGTGGTACAGTGGCGGCGGCTGGGGGCAGTATGCCCGATAGCCCCCTCTACCCGGTGAAGCTAGCTACAGAGCAGGTATGGTTAACACTGACCCCCTCTAATATGGGTAGGGTGGAACTACATGCTAAGCTGGTGGAAAGGAGGGTGGTGGAAATAATCTATATGGCAGATAAAGGTGATGTCCAGCAGGTAGAGGTTATCGCCCAGCGCCTAGATAATCATTTGGTAATGGTAGCTAGTTTGGCTTTAGCCGAGAGGGGAGAAGAGAGAGCAATGTTTGCTCCGGCAGCGGAGGAGACTGGTGAAGATGTTTATAACCGGAGAAATAACCGGGCTAGACTCAGGCTAATACTAGAGTCTCATGCTGCCAATCAGCAGGATAAACTCCAAGATGTGTTGGAGACAGCACCAGAATCGGTAAAGCCTGCCCTGCGCCGGGCAATTGCGGTATCTGGAACCGGCTATGAGAGAGCCCTTGAGGCTTTAGATTAGCCACAAACCAATTTCCCAAAATATCTTCAGGTCGCCACTAACCAATTGGTGACCTTTTCGTTATATATTAGTGGAAATAAGATTTTAAGACGGAGGTCAAAGGTGAAAAAGAACTGGTTAGTCGGAATTAGCCTGGCATTGGTGTTAGCCGTAGTTGGCTTGTGTGGCTGCACTACCTCAGACAGGCTAAACTTGGTCGCTCAGGAGGAGGGTATCTGGGTCACCGGCGAAGGAGAGGTGATGGCGGTGCCTGACATCGCTACCTTGAGGTTAGGCATTGAAGCTCAGGAGGCAACTGTAGCCGGGGCTCAATCCCAGGCGGTTGAAGCCATGGACAAGGTGATGGCAGCTCTGATTGACAACGGTGTGGCAGAGAACGATATTCAAACCCAATACTTCAGCATTCGCCAGATAACGAGGTGGGTAGATGAAGAACAGGTTGTGGTTGGCTATCGGGTAACCAATATGGTAACTACCAAGATAAGGGATATAGATAAGGCTGGCGCCATCATTGACGCTGTGGCTGAGGCTGGGGGAGACCTCACCCGAATAGATAGCATAGGCTTTTCTGTGGATGACCCATCAGCCTACTATGAGCAAGCCAGGCAAGAGGCGATGGCTGATGCCAACGCTAAAGCAGAGCAACTGGCTGAACTGGCTGGGGTCACTTTGGGTAAGGCAACCTATATCTC
>DAOVUZ010000027.1 GCA_030632305.1 Dehalococcoidales bacterium
CCTGGTTTTTTATTTCCAGAGGTAACTCAGCCATTGTTTTATCCAGCTGAGGAAGATAAAAGACCGGGTCATAACCAAAACCGTGCTCACCCTTTGGCTCGAAAGTAATAATGCCCCGACACTCACCGGAGCAAAACTCTAACTCACCATCAGGTGTAGCTACAGCAATAACACACCGGAAACGGGCAGACCGCTCTGTCCACGGAACGTTCTTGAGCCGTGACAATAAGTAGTTCACCCTATCCCTGTCTGAAGCACCCTCACCAGCATAGCGAGCCGATATCCGACCGGGCTCACCACCTAAAGCATCAACCTCCAGCCCAGAATCGTCAGCCAGAGCCAGTAGCCGACTCTCAGCAGCTAAAGCTGTCGCCTTTAACCTGGCATTCTCTTCCAAGCTTTCCCCCACCTCATCAACTACGGTAGTGATACCCTGCTCAGCCAGGGTAACCAGCTCACAGGCAGGGTTGAGGAGTAGACTCCTATACTCATACACCTTGGCTTGATTATTTGTCGCCAGGAGGAGCTTGGGCATACTAGTAATTAAAGGTCGGTAAACCTTCCCTCCAGCTTCTTTAAAACTTCGGGCATGGTGGTGTATTCCATCTCTTCCAGGGGCAAACGGTGTGGCTCAAAGGGACCGTGATAACGCATAAAGTTGGCTATTTCGTTTGCCTGCCTGCGAGCCGGGTCAAAGGACTTATCAGCAAACATATCACGAGGCCCAATTAGCTTGCCTCCACAAAGTTGAAAACCAAGTGCCACCACTCTGGGTGGTCCGTCAAAGCGAGTCGGGGTGCTATCAGCAACAGCTACTGGCATAAGGGGACCATGATGTGAGCCCCGCATCCAGCCCTCCACCAGCAGGGGCAAACTGAATGGTTCCAGCACCTCTCCTACCGCCGGGAATTGCCCCTGGGAGCGGACAATACACACCGGGTCATCCTTGCCCACATATCGCCCCGCCATTAAAGACAGACGCTGGGTGGAGGATACCGCCGCTATCTCCTTGCTTTCCCGATGAGAGACCGCCTTTACGATATAGCGTGAAGTCGCCCCGATGAAAACCAGCAAATCATAAATCTCATCAGGACTATTAAAGGTTATCTTCTTGTGTTCCTTGACATCGTGCACCTCAAAGGTAAAACCGCCATGCATATTGGAGGCAATAACCAGCCCGATAGTATTAAACGGGTCAGCAAACATCTTATATAGCGGCAGATTCCACGCCCCGGCCGAGGTTTTGTCAGCCATAAAAATAATAATAGTCTCCGCCACTCTCTCCTCAAACTCCATCTCAGCTACCCCCGGTCCCATCCCCTTGACATTGCCTGAGAAGGCATCAGCCAGTAAATCCTGCCCAGCACCATGAAGTTTTAAACTTTTAGCCACCGCAGTGCAGTCAACAAAGGTATCCCAGGCCAATTTATGGATTTTCTCATTGTCTACACCATGCTGGTGAGTCATAATCAGTTGCAGGTCATCCCCGCACTTGGTTACATGATAGTCAACCACTAACCCGTCTTCTTTAGCCTTGGCCATGCACTTAGCCGCCTTGTCGATAACATCAGGGTGAGACTCAGAATGCCCCACATAGCCACCAACATCAGCCTTGATTACACTCAGTGTAATACTCATAGTTCTCTCCTTTACCAAGTTTTAATAATGAAGCCGCTTATTAAGAGATGGTTGAAAAGGATAACCATCACAAGAATAATCACCCTTCATAAAGTAGGCAATATATACCCTCAGCCCGTGGCCCAAAGCCCGAAGCACCATCCCCAGTGCTGCTGAAGTCTTGCCCTTCCCATTACCGGTAGAAATCTGAACCAGACCATGGCTAAACGGTTCGGGTGGCGAACAACTACGTAATAATTCTTCTTCCGCCAATAAAGTCCCCTGACCAAAAATGGGTAACAGGATAGCTAAAGACCAAGACTACAGTGAGGACAGTTTACCAACCCGACTCCACTATGTCAAGGAACGAACCCAGCCCGGGGAGCATTGTTACCACCGTTACAACAATGCTATAATACAAGCCGAAACTCACAAAACTTGGTCGGTATGGATAGGATAGGTTATAACCAGAGGGGGTGAGGCTAGCATGGAAATAGTCCCCGCCATAGACCTTAGAGACGGTAAGTGCGTTCGCCTTTATCAGGGAGACTATGATGAGGAGACGATATTCTCTGATGACCCGGTAGAGGTTGCCCTAGAGTGGCAATCGCTGGGGGCACCAAGACTGCATATTGTCGACCTTGATGGTGCGGCTACAGGTGAGCTTTGTAATCTGGATATTATACAAGAGATAGCCAGTGCCGTATTAATTCCTACCCAGCTAGGGGGTGGCATTCGCCGACTGGAAACGATAGAGCAACTGCTTAAGGCTGGCATAGAGCGGGTCATCCTGGGCACAGCCGCCGTGGAAGACCCCAAGCTTATTGAAGAGGCATGCCGCAAATTCAGCGAGTCTATTATTGTTAGTATTGACGCTAGGGAGGGACACATTGCTACCCACGGCTGGCATCAAGAAACGGAGCTAAAGACTGTAGAGCTTACCAAAGCCATGGCGCAACTCGGGGTAAAGCGCTTTATCTACACTGATATTAATCGTGATGGCACCCTCACCGAGCCAAATTTTTCCGCTATCACCGAGCTGGTTAATACCATCAGTTTGCCTGTTATCGCCGCCGGTGGCATTTCATCACTAAAGCACCTCAAGATGCTTAAATCACTCGGCGTAGAGGCTGCCATAATCGGCAAGGCACTTTATACCGGAGACATCAACCTGAAACAAGCCCTAGCCGCTATGCTCAAGTAGTTAGGGAATTTTATAAGGGCTACGCCACTCTAAGTAAATTACCTTCCTCCTCCTGATAAAGGGAGGGGGATAAAAGGGGACGGGGTTGATAGAAAATCTAAAGTTTAATGAAAAGGGGCTTATCCCGGCTATAGTCCAGAATGCTGACACCGGCGAGGTGCTGATGCTAGGCTATATGAATGAGGAATCACTGCGCCTTACCTTATCCTGTGGTGAGGTATGGTTCTACAGTCGTAGCCGACAGGAGCTATGGCATAAGGGAGAAACCTCAGGCAACCGCCTCAAGGTGTGCTCGGTATGGAAGGACTGTGATAGCGATACCATTCTGGTTACGGCACAGCCTACAGGCCCAATATGTCACACCGGTAATAAGACCTGCTTCTTTGAACAGCTAACCAAACAAGATATAGAGACAAGCCCTCAAGAGGAAGCCTGAGCCGCCGCCTCAGGCTGGTCAGCTTCCACTAACTTATTTAATGCCGCCAGGGCAACCTCTAACTGACTATCATCAGGCTCTCTAGTAGTCAGTGATTGCAACCAGAGTCCCGGAGCCAAAATCGCCCTGACCAGACTATTATTTCTGTGCCTGCCGCCAAAATAGATAACCTCATAACCAAGTCCAGCAATAACCGGGATGAGGAGAACTCGCGACAACACCATCAGCCATACCGAAGGTCGACCAATAAGGGCAAAGACTAAAATGGCTATAATCAAAACGGCAAACAGAAAACTGGTGCCACAACGCACGTGAGCCTTATTATATCCCCTGGCGGCATCTACCTCCAGTGGAGCACCATCCTCATAAGCATTTATCACCTTATGCTCGGCACCATGATAAGCAAAAACCCGCTTCATGTCAGGTATCAGGGTCACTAACCTGAGGTAAACAATGAATATAGCCAGTCGGATAAAGCCCTCTATCAGGTAAAATACCAAAGATGCCCCGATATAAGGGTCAAGTAATTTGGTGATTAGAAGGGGAGCGACAAAGAACAGAACAACAGCCAAGCCCACGGAAATGACAACTATAACCAGAAAATATCCTCCCGAAATCTTCTCCTCTTCCTCCTCCAACGACACACTAGCCGAGTAGAGCAGGGTCTTAATACCCAGAACCATAGCCTCAATTAAAACAATGATGCCCCGTATTAGCGGAGCTCGCCTCATCCACCCGGTATAGATAGCAGACAGCGGACGGACATCCATAGCCAGTCCACCACCAGGGCGACGCACCACGGTCACCACCGTCTTTTGCCCCCGCAGCATCACCCCCTCAATAACCGCCTGACCCCCGTAGTAGAATTTCTCTGCCACAACAAAACCCCTTAAAAAACAAAAAGGAGCGGTTTATCAACACGCTCCTGCCGCCTCAAGTATGTCTGTTTAATCCTCCATCTTATAGCGCCGCTTAAACCGCTCCACCCTGCCAGCAGTATCTACCATTCTCCGCTCCCCGGTGAAAAAGGGGTGACACTTACTGCATAACTCAACCCTTAGTACCTTCTTGGTAGAACCGGTGGTAAAGGTATTGCCACAAGCACAAATTACCTCAGCATCGGTAAAATATTGGGGATGTATCTTCTCTTTCATACCATTTAACTAGCGCAAACGCTAACCTTCCTCCGGTTGTTGCTGGTAGGCTCAAATTTAACCACGCCATCAATTAAGGCAAAAAGGGTATAATCCCTGCCGACACCGACATTATTGCCAGGGTGAATGCGCGTCCCCCGCTGACGAACCAAAATAGTCCCAGCATGCACCTGCTGTCCAGCGTATCTCTTCACCCCCAGCCGCTTCGCCTTGCTATCACGACTATTTCGGCTGGTGCCACCTGCCTTTTTATGCGCCACTTGGTATCACCTCTTTTTCACCCCGGCGCGCTTTATTAACCGGCTCAACTATCCTGTCAATCACCAGCCTGGTATAAAACTGACGATGTCCTGTCTTCTTGCGGTAACGCACCTTCGGCTTATACTTGAAAACAATAATCTTTCTGGTCCTGCCCTCCCCCTGCGAGGTGGCAATTACCTTTGCCCCCTCAACAGTGGGCGTGCCCACCTTCATCTTGTCACCCTCGGCAATAAGTAGTACCTTCTCCAGCTCAACAGTACTACCCTCAGCCACATCCAGGCGTTCTACATCTATAGTCTGACCCGGGGTTACCTTGTATTGTTTGCCACCAGTTTCAATAATAGCGTAAATCTTGAACCTCCACAAAAGCCTATTCTACCAATTGTCCAACCAAGGTGTCAAGCGCCTAGGCAAACACGGTCAGATTGAATTTCGTGGACATTTTGTTTAAAATAGCTGAAGACACTGCCGAAATAAAGATGGAGGCAAGATAGGGAAGATGGAAGACATAGTGCTTAATACCGATTTGAAAAGTCTTAAACTTTTCAAAAAAGGAAAGGTGAGGGATATTTATGACCTGGATGACAAGCTCCTCATCGTAGCTACCGACCGAATTTCTGCCTTTGATGTGGTCATCCCCAATGGCATCCCCCAAAAGGGCAGGGTCCTCACCACCCTCTCCCTCTTCTGGTTTGATTTTTGCCAGGACATTATTGCCAACCACCTTATGCCACTCAGACTTACCTTTCTCCCTGAGCAGGAAAGGAAGCTTTTAGAAGGAAGGACAATGCTGGTCAAAAAGACAAACCCAATCCCCGTTGAGTGCATCGTGAGGGGGTATCTTTCAGGTTCGGCGTGGAAGGAATACCAGAGTAAAGGGTCGGTGTCGGGAATTAAGCTTCCTCCCGGGCTTCAGGAATCAGAGAAATTACCAGAGCCTATTTTCACCCCATCAACTAAAGCCCAAACCGGTCATGATATAAATATAACCTTTGACGAGCTTCAAAATCTGGTGGGGTCGGAGCTTGCCTCAAAGCTGCGCCAGGCATCCCTCAAGATATACCTGAAAGCATCGGATTACGCTGAGAAAAGAGGAATAATCATCGCCGATACCAAATTTGAGTTCGGGATTGGTGATGGAGAAGCTATTTTAATAGATGAGCTTCTTACTCCAGATTCATCCCGATTCTGGTCAAAAGAAGGATATAAACCGGGCAAGCCTCAGCCGAGTTTTGACAAGCAATTTGCAAGGGACTACTTAAACGGGCTTGAGTGGGATAAGACTCCGCCGGCACCGGAATTGCCCCCCGAGATAATTGAGGAAACCAGCCGAAAGTATCTGGAGGCATGCAACCGGCTGCTAGACCGCGGATAAAATTCCACCTAAAGCTGGAGGAGCACTGTTAAAGCCCGGGGCACCGGCTCTGAAGCCCCCGCCATAGCTCTCCCACCCTGGTTTTCAATTCCTCAAGGTCACAATCAGTATCTATTACCACGTCAGCATGCCTTATCCGTTCCTCTGAAGATAGCTGGGAGTGGATACGAGCCAGAGCTTGCTGGCGAGACAGTCCTTTCTGCGCCTCAAGTCGGCTTAACACTGTCGCCTCAGAAGCTACAGTAACCCACACCTCATCTATTGATGAAGTCCAGCCGACTTCAACTAGCAGCGGAGCTTCAAGGACTACTACATCCATTCCTTGCCACCGGTAGTCATCAAGTTGAGCCGTTACTATTTCATACATCCGGGGATGCATTATCCGGTTCAACCGGGCTAAGGACTCAGGATCGCCAAACACCCTCTCACCCAGCTTTTCACGGTCAATATCACCAGCAGGGGTAAGAATCTGCCTGCCAAAGGCAGCCACCACCTGCCGCCATATTTCAGTATCAGGTTTGAAGGCTTCATGCCCTACTTTATCGGCATCCAGAATGACCGCCCCCAGTTCAGCCAGAAACCGGGACACAGTGCTCTTGCCACTACCTATGCCACCAGTAAGCCCTATGACTTTCATTGCCAAACCTTTTATCTAAGTCTATCTGCTAATAGATAGGTAGTCAAGAGATTCTTTATCTACCTCACCTTTTGATTTTTATTAGGCAACCCCATCCCCGTTTGTCCCCTTCCCCTTAATAAGGGGAAGGGGGATTAAGGGGGTGAGGGTGACAGCAAATAGCGCTATACTGTCTATAATTGGCAACAGCCCAACTTATGATGGAACATCAGGCAGGAAGTCTTGCCTCAAGCCTGTTATAATATAAGCTTATGTTTTTTATAGGAGTAAGTGCTTATGCCGGTTGATTGGGTTAGCATAGCTATATTCGGCACCGCCTTCCTTGGGCTGGTGAACATTATTGATAGCCACCTCATCTCCAGGCGAATGCCAAGCTTGCGGGCTTTCCTGCTGCCGGTGAGCTTTGTTACCCTGACCTACGCGTCAGTATTATTTTACCTGTTCCCACTACCTGAGGACATCGGCATCTGGCCGTTAACAGCGGCAGTAGCCTCTGGTACACTCCGGACTATCTCTGTTACCATCCTGCTCTATACTCTAAAAAGAGAAGAGGTGTCACGGGTGATACCGATAGCCAGCACCTACCCTGTTTTCGTAGCTATTATGGCTGTTTTGCTACTGGGAGAGACACTATATCCCCTGCAGTGGATAGCAATAATTATCGTGGTCGCCGGAGCGGTAATAATCTCGGCTAGATGGAACCGCGGTGGTTCTACTACCTGGCAGGGTGCTTTATTCTTCCTCCTTATCGGCTCCAGCCTGCTTATGGCAGTGGCGCATGTAACTGCCAAATATGCCCTAGACTATATTTCCTTCTGGAATATGTACTGTATTGGCGCCTTCTGTATGTCTGGCTTCTTCCTCCTTATTTCACTGCGCCCTCATATTCTCAAAGAGCTGGGCAATATGAAACAGCGGAACTCAGCCCTGACCTCAATCGCTCTTAATGAGGCACTGGTAATGATAGGAGTAGTGCTGTTATTCTGGGCGATGGAGAGAGGACCGGTGTCTCTAGTTTCTACAATTATCAGCAGCCGCCCCATATTTGTAGTTATATACGCTCTCATCCTGAGCCGTGTCTCTCCAATGCTTCTGGAGTGGCACTACGGGAGGGGAATACTGGCGCTACGGCTCATCGCTATTACTATGATTGTCGGCGGGATAGCTATTATCTATCTAACCTGAGCATATTGTTCCTCGAATAGGGATTACCATGTCCAAACCTGTTCAAAAAATCTATGCCCTCCAACCTATAGTTGATAACAGCCGAGTGGTATAATTAAGCTAAGAGGTGATTATGCACGAAGCAATGCTCTATGAAAAGTTGCCCAACTCCAGGGTGCGGTGTAACACCTGCCAGTGGCGCTGCAACATAAGCCCGGGTAAGTTTGGCGTCTGCAAGATGTATCACAACCAAGATGGCGCACTCTACAACATGAACTACGCCAGGGCATCATCAGTAGCCACTGACCCAATTGAAAAGAAACCATTATTCCACTTCTTCCCTGGTAGTCAGGCTTTCTCCCTGGGTGGCTGGGGGTGTAA
>DAOVUZ010000092.1 GCA_030632305.1 Dehalococcoidales bacterium
GGAGGTAGAGGATAGCTTCACTTACTTTAGGTATTACTTGAGCGATGGTTCGTTTTTCGTCAGGGGTGAAATCACTGAGCACATAGGTAATAATTTCATCATCACTAAATTCAGTGGTGCCCTCATTTTCGGCGGGTCGTCCAATGCCTACCCGAAGACGGGTAAAATCCTGGCTGCCTAGCTCACTGATAATAGAATCAATTCCCTTGTGTCCACCGGAGCCACCACCGTGGCGAATGCGGATTTTACCCAGGGGAAGATCAAGGTCATCATGGATAACCAGCAGGTCATCAAGGTTGATATCGAATTTATTTATCAGGCGGCTAACCGATTCTCCGCTCAGGTTCATATAGGTCTGGGGCTTGGCTAATACTACTTTGTTGCCAGCCACCTCACCTGTGCCAATTCGGGCTTTACCCTGTTTTTTATCAAACCGGATACCCTGCGTCTTGGCGAAATGGCTCAGGCAGATAAAACCCACATTATGGCGGTTGTTAGCATAACCCTGCCCCAGATTGCCTAATCCTACAATTAATTTCATATTAAGTTTTTTGCCTCAGAAGCTGGATAAGCTCTTCTTCAGTGAGCTGCTCTGTGCCCAAGCTCTGGGCATAAGTTAGTTTTGAGCCACCGGGGTCAGTGCCTACCACCAGGCAGGTGGTTTGCCGGGTAACACTGTCTTTGGTGGTGCCACCGAGGTTTTTTATCCGCGCCTCAGCTTCCTGTCGGGAGAAGGCTTCCAGCCTGCCGGTGATAACAAATTCCATACCAGCCAGGGGCAACTCCCTGGGCTTAACTGCCTCTTCCTCCAGCCGAACTCCGGCGTCCTTTAGTCTTTTAATAATGTCCTTATTTTCTTCCTGCTTGAAGAAGGCAATGATACTATCGGCAATCTTGGCTCCAATGGTGGAAATAGATAGCAGTTCCTCCTGGGAGGCACTAGCCAGCCTGTCTATACTGCCGAAGTTCTTGGCTAGAACCTCTGCCATCTCCTCGCCAATATGGAGTATACCCAGGGCAAAGATAACCCTGGATAGCGGTCTATCTTTGCTTTTTTCAATGGCACTGAGCACATTGACTACACTCTTTTCTGCCATTCTCTCCAGACTTATCAACTGCTCCTTCTTATCTTTGAGGTCATATAGGTCGGCAATGTTCTTAACCAGTCCTTCTTTTAACAAAGTAGCACTTTGCGATTCGCCTATTCCCCTGATATCCATACCTCCGCGGGAAGCAAAGTGCTCTAATCGATCTTGAACCTGGGCGGGGCAGGCTGAATTGGTGCAATAGGTCATAACTTCACTCTCGGGTCTTATTGCCTCGGCGCCACATACCGGACAGTGTGAAGGCATGGTGAAGGATTTCTCCTGCCCGCTGCGCTTGCTTGCCACCGGTCCGACTACCTCAGGTATTACCTCGCCAGCCCGCTGGACAATGACGGTATCGCCGATGCGGATGTCCTTGCGTCTGATGTCGTCCTCATTGTGCAGTGCTGCTTGTTTGATGGTTACTCCTCCCACTGAGGCTGGCTCCAGGATGGCATAAGGGTTGAGGGTGCCGGTTCTACCGACGCTAATACCAATATCAATCAGGTGTGTCGTGCCCTGAATGGCGGGGAACTTATAGGCTGTAGCCCATCGCGGCTCATGACCAATGTTCCCCAACCTTTGTTGCAGGTCAAGCGAATCTACTTTAACCACGATACCGTCGGTTTCATAGGGCAGGCTTTCTCTTCTTTCCACCCAGATACGGTGATATTCTTCAACCTGCTCAATAGTGGTAAGCAAGGCGTTATTCGGGTTTATCTTGAAGCCGAGGGACTTGAGATACTCCATAGTTTCCCAGTGGGTTGGTGGGGTTACCTTGTCTTCAGTATAACCCAGCATGTAGATGTAGATATCCAGCGGGCGTTTAGCTGTAATATGGGAGTCAAGCTGGCGCACCGAGCCAGCGGCGGCATTTCTGGGATTAGCAAACAGGGGTAGCCCTTCCTCGGCTCGCTCCTGATTCAATTTTTTGAAGCCGGCTTTGGGCAGGAAAATCTCGCCTCGCACCTCAAATCGGGGTGGTGCTTCTTTGGTTACGGAGAGGGGTATGCTCCCGATAGTCCTCAGGTTCTGGGTGATATCTTCACCGCGAAAGCCGTCACCACGGGTAGCCCCGGTAGTTAGTTGACCGTTAACATAGGTTAGAGCCACCGCCAGCCCATCAATCTTGTGCTCGCAGGTGAAGTTGAATTGCTGTCCCTCTACCAGCTTTGAGGTTCGGGTGAACCAGGCTTGCAGTTCCTCGTTAGAGAAGACATTACCCAGGGATAACAAAGGTAAAGGGTGTTCTACCACACCAAAGGCTTCTACTGGAGCGGCGCCAACCCGCTGGGTAGGTGAGTCTGGGGTCAACAACCGGGGGTATTGCTCCTCCAGTTGCTTCAGTTCCCTCATCAGTTCATCATACTCGGCATCGCTAATCTCGGGGCTGTCCAGCACATAGTAGCGATAGTTGTGATAGTTGATTATTGCCTTTAGTTGTTCTATTCTTTTTTTAACTTTGTCTAAATCTGCCACTCAGCACCTGTATAGATATTTTATTAGTATTATAGTATATAGTTGGGTAAAAAATAAGTGGTTATGGTAAAGTCAACCGGGGAAAGTACATTTTACTATAAAAGTGGACGGAGGTTAGTCCAATGAAGTGGTTAAAAGGAATATTTATAGTGATAGGAATATCTATTCTGCTAGGCGGGGGTAGTTTTGCCCTTTATGTTCTAGCTTATTCTGAGGGTGAAACAGTAGGCTATGAGGATGGCTATTCTGTTGGTCATGAAGCTGGCTACAGTTCGGGCGAGCAAGACGGCTACGAGGAAGGTTATAGTTTGGGTAGCACCGATGGTTATGATGAAGGCTATGAGGTGGGTGTAGAAGCTGGCTTGGGACATGGTTATACGTTAAAAGACCCTGCTTATGAAGAGGTGATTACATTTCTTAGGCAGGATAAGACGGATGAGAATAGATATATCGAGGATGACTATGGTGTTTATGTCTGTAGCCACTTCGTCAGGGATGTGGGTAATAATGCTGAGGAAGCAGGCTTACGAAGTGCCTTCGTTGAACTGCGCTACTCAGATGGAGGACATAGCATAATAGCCTTTGATACTATTGATGAAGGGCTTGTCTATTTTGACGTCCAAAGTGATGATAGGGTGAGACCGGTCATAGGTAAACGGTATTACCAATGCATAGAGCCTGAACCAGGTTATTATTATACGAGACCTTCATATGATGATACTATAAAGGACATTCTGGTTATCTGGTAAAAGGCTTGCCCCTTTCGGTGCCATACGCTAAACTGGGGTAGTCAACAAACCTTCTCTTTATACATTTTTTGGCATAGGCTTGAGGTAAATATGGCTGAGATTCGTCCCTTTCGTGGTGTGCGTTACAATCAATCGCTGGTTAA
>DAOVUZ010000001.1 GCA_030632305.1 Dehalococcoidales bacterium
GGCTGCCACAATATTAATTTTGTTTCACCCTCTCACTTTGTTCCCCAACTGGTCCGGGCAGTCCTGGAAGCCATACCCATGGGGCTTCGAGTACCACTGGTTTACAACACTAACGGCTATGATTCTATTGCCTCTCTGAAAGAGCTTGACGGTATAATAAGTATTTACCTGCCCGATTTAAGATATGCCTCTGATGAGCGGGCTAAGAAGTTCTCGCACACCCCCGATTATGTAGCACGGGCTCGGCAAGCTATTAGAGAAATGTACAGGCAAGTGGGAAACTTGATTGTGAATGAGCTTGGTCTAGCACAACGGGGATTAATTGTACGCCATCTTATTCTGCCCAACGGACTGGCGGGTAGTGAGGAATCGTTAACCTGGATGGCTCGGGAACTTTCTCCAACAGTGACTGTTAGCGTACTGTCTCAATACTTACAGCTGCACCGGGCCCGGCGAGGCCCTTTGCTTTCCAGGAAGATTTCAACGTCTGAGTATGAAACAGTGCTCCAGTTCCTGGATGATTTAGGTATAGAAAACGGTTGGGTACAAAAAATGGGGGCATCGGAAAATTACCTCCCCGATTTTGAACGGGAAGGCCATCCTTTCCTTGTTACTCCTGACAAATAGAGATAACCTTTCTCGTTTACGTAGTCACAATAACACACAACTTTTACCTTTCAGGGTGTGCATCTGAAAGATACTTGGCGACTCAATAGAGGGCGACTCTTAGGAAGGGATTTGGCTCAAGGGGAGAGAGTATAACAAACCGCTATTTTGTGCAATGAGGTGACAAAACGCCCTTTTGTTTAGCCTAGAATGTCCTTACTTCAGTGTACTGTCTTTTGCCGCAGCATCTTAATGCATGGCGGGTCATTTCTAATGCGGTTCTTGTTGCAGAAGGTTGCTGTCATATTCAGACATTGATGAACTTATTATAGAACGCGATATGCCTCTCAGCGATGGTCTCCCAGCTGAAGTAATTATGAATGGTCTTGCATCCCTCTTGTCCCATACTTGCGGCCAGCTGTCGGTCTTTCAACAGCATAATCAACGCCTCAGCAAACTCACTCACACTGGAAGGATCTACTAACAAACCATTCTCTCCTGACGAGATAGCATCCCTTATCCCTCCAAATTTGGAAGCAATAACTGCTTTGCCACAGGCCATAGCATCCAACGCGGTCATACCGAATGGTTCAAAAATTGAAGGCAGTACGAACAACTCCGACTGCTGATAGGAGGGAACAAGTAGTTTATCTGGCACATAACCCACGATGTGCACCCTACTGGGCATGCCCTTCTCGTTTATGATCCTCCTCATGGTAGCCAGTACTTCCAGCTCTCTCTGCTGCGGTTCGGGTGACCCGCCACCGATAACAAGGTGCACGTCGAGTACCGCCTTTCTCACGATATCAAAGGCATTGAGCAGAAGGTCATGCCCTTTATTAGAGTCGATCCGACTCAGGCAAAAAATATATTTATCCGGTAGGCCAGTTTTCACCTTCCTCTCATCGGGCCTGAGCGGGTGGAAAACGTGAACATCCACACCTGGGGGGATAACAACAACATTGTCTGACGCAAACCTGTACAACTGCTCTACTTTTTTTCTTTGGACTTTGGTTGTCACTATTTGCGCCTTCACCGACCTGAAGATTCGGAGTTCCTCTGATATTCGACGGTTGAACTTGTACTTGTTCTCCATCTCTTTCGGTTCTCCCCCCATCTGCTCACGCTTCCACGCTCCCAAGGAATGGGCAGTGAAGAAGGTTGGTTTGCCAAACGCTTTTGCTACATCGAGTGAAACAATCCCCCCATCTACGTAATGGCCATGGAAGAGGTCATAGCGGATGTTCTTTTCCTGAATGAATCTTATCACATTCTCTGCCAGTTCCGGCAGAATGTCGTAGATCTCCTCTTTGGGGATGAACTCCCACGGTCCGGCTCGTACCCGGATTACCCT
Organism: Dehalococcoidales bacterium; assembly: GCA_030632305.1. Lineage (GTDB taxonomy): Bacteria > Chloroflexota > Dehalococcoidia > Dehalococcoidales > DAOVUZ01 > DAOVUZ01. The sequence continues at coordinate 1,961 of DAOVUZ010000001.1, forward strand.
CACACCGGGACAGTCCGGCATAGGGTCAATTTGCTTCTTGGAGGAATCAAACCACCGTGTATAAATATCGACTTTTACTTTGCATTTGGAGAGGGCTTTAGCCAACTGGAGCACATAGACGACCTGTCCCCCAGTATCTGTCCTCCCCAGTTGCGGAACTGGGTCAAAATATCCATGTGTGCTCAGCATGCAGATATTTTTAATTCTGCTATCTGCTTTTCCCCTCATTTTTAATTACCTTCTTCACCCTGTAATTGTCAGTTACAATAATGTCAGCTCGAGGCTTATGAGATGATATAATTCTGTGCTCGATCCTAAGTATCCTTTCGAGAAGTTCATCCTGTTCTTCTCTTAACCTTAGTTTGCGTATTTCTCTGGTATCAATGTAAGTTCGATCAATGAAAATACGCTGGTGAACATTTTTCAAGATGGTAGTATAGGTTCCATCAACTATGATTGTCTTAACCCCTTCAACTTTGACCACTTCTTCAGTGATTCTATCCTCATCAAAGATTACTAATGGTTTATCAATTTCATTTTCCCCATCGATGATGTCACGAAGATTCTGGTCGAGCACCTCAAGGTAAACTTCAGATAGCCCAACATGACTGATATCCTTTCTGCGCATCTCAGCATTTGTTCTTGGAGGGTACACGAAGTAATCATCCTGTTGGAGAATAATAGTTCTGATGCCCTTTTCAAAAAGAAACTCGAAGATAGCTGCAGCGATTTCTGACTTCCCGCTACCGGATTCACCGGCAATCGCAATAATGAATTTACTCTGCGCCTTCACAATTTGCGGGAGAAGCAATTCCGTTATGCTGTGCGCCGCCTTAACATGCCCTTCTTGTACAACAAGCTTATCTCCCTTCATCCACACCACCTATCCCAGAATGATACTCCCACAATTTGGTATAACTTGTTCATATGCGCATTGTCGATGTAAATGTCTTTGCGTGAGCTTCCGTGATTGTTTGCCCTTATTATACCACTGTTGTTAAAAGCCGACCCAGTATCAATTTATAGCTATCTAGCCAAGGTTTGCAGGCAATTGCGGAGGTATAGTGCAATAATCAGTGCACATGACGCTATTTTGTCAATCTCCTTCGTATCACCTTTGTAGGGACCAATATGCCGCACAACGGAGTAAACAAAACGAGTTCAAGCTTCCCACACCACCTTACCACCAATAATGGTCATCTCCACTTTAATCTCTTTTATCTGCTCCGGGGGTGATTTAATAGGGTCACCGCTTAATACCACAATATCAGCCAGCTTACCCCGGGTAATGGAGCCCTTTATGCCCTCTTCAAAAGAGGCGTAGGCAGCATTTATGGTATACATAGCCAGCGCCTGTCGAGGTGAAATACACTCCTGGGGTAGAAGCTGCTGCCCCGATTCAGCCTGTCTGGTGACAGCGGCATATATGCCGACCAACGGGTTATTAGGAACTATCGGAGAATCTGAGCTACCGGCGACAATCAAGCCACTATCGTGGAAGGACTCAATTCGGTATAACAACGGGAACTTATTTGAAGTTAGCTCTCCCAGATACCTTTCACCACTATAATAGAGGAAGGGGGGTTGAGGAACCACCACCACCTGAAGCTTGCTTAATCGCTTAAGCAGGTGGGGAGGGCACTCAGCACAATGCTCTATGCGGTGGCGTCGTCCAGTTTGAGGAAGATGACTATGGGCATATTCCAGGGCAGTGATGGCTGCCTCCACTGTGCTTTGCTCAATGGCGTGAATGGCAAGCTGAAATCCAGCCCGGTGAACATTAAATGCCTGCTGGTTTAACTCCGACTGCGGAGGATACAGTTGCCCCGTGGTTTCACTCAGTATTATCTTTACCCCGCCCAGGCGCAACTGGCTATCACCATAGCCCGGAGCCAAGCCTGCCTCCTGAAACTGGCTCAGGGCTTCAGCACCAAACATCATAGATAGCCGACTCTTCAGTTTGCCGGTGTCCTCAAATTGGTGAAAGGCTTGCCAATGACTGAAACCATTGCCGATAGTTGCCTCCTGGAGAGAGGTAATGCCCAGAGACAGGTAACGCCGATTGGCTAGGGCTATGCCCTGTGCTACCTCCTCTTCCGATAAAGGGGGTAATACCCTCTCCCTGACATAATCCAACATCTCAAAAAGGACACCGGTTGGTTCTCCGGTGCCTAGGTCTCTATCAATAAGCCCGCCAGGTGGTTCCTGGGTTTCCCTGGTAATGCCAGCCAGGGAGAGTGCCAGGCTGTTGAGCATGCCGGCATGCAGGGAGCAGTGAGCCAGGACTACCGGGTGGTGAGGTGCCACCTCATCTATATCCCAGCGGGTGGGGTGGCGCTTCTCGGCAAGATAAAACTCATTATAGCCAGCGCCAGTGAGCCATTTGCCTGGTGGGGTGTTTTGAGCTTGGTGGCGGATGGCTGCCTTTATATCGCTAATAGAGCTAACTGATGACGGGCTCAAGTCAATACTTAACTGCTTTCTTATCAAGAAGAAGATATGGCAATGGGCATCATTAAAACCAGGCACCACCGTCTTACCCTGGCAATCAACTATTCTGGTTTTTGCCCCCGTAACCGACTCCAGCTCTTCCCTACCGGCAACCAGTAAGATTTTGTCACCAGTAATAGCCACCAGCCCAGCGGCAGGTTGCCCGGCATCCATCGTCAGCACATTAGCATTTTTGAGGATAATATCAGCGATTGGCATTTTGAACCCTTTGACCAGATAGCTAGGGGGTAGTATACTACCAGCAACCTGATACCACAACGGAGATTCATATGAACACAGAGCAACTGGCTGAGAAGCTGACTTTGTGGATAAGAGACAAGGTAGTGACTGCCGGATATAAGGGGGTAGTAGTGGGGATGAGTGGCGGGCTCGATTCCTCGGTACTGGCAGTATTGTGTCACCGCGCTTTCCCCCAGAGTATGTTCGGCGTGCTTATGCCTTGCTACAGCAGCCAGGAGGACAGGGAGCATGCCCTGGCTACGGCTAGCAAATTTTCCATTCCGACCAAGACAGTGGCTCTTGATACCGTCTTTGATACTTTGCTCCAGGCTTTACCCCGTGATAGGGTAGACCCTGCTGTCAGCCGACTAGCTGAAGCCAATCTCAAGTCCAGGTTAAGGATGCTCACCCTTTACTACTTTGCCAACCAGCTTAAATATATGGTGGTCGGGGCAGGTAACCGGAGCGAGCTTTCCGTGGGCTACTTTACCAAGTATGGGGATAGCGGGGTAGATATTCTGCCCTTGGGCAATCTGGCCAAAGGACAGGTAAGGGAGCTAGCCAGCTTCCTGGGTATTCCCCAGCAAATTATTGATAAGCCTGTCTCGGCTGGTTTATGGCAAGGACAAACTGATGAAGCCGAGCTGGGGTTCAGCTATGAGGAACTCGACCGCTATCTGGTTACCGGCGAAGCCTCGGCTGAACTTAAAAAAAGGATTGAGTCCATGATAGCCGCCAGCGACCACAAGCGCCTGCCACCACCGGTAGCTAACTTTGATAATAGCGCGTCCGCCTGAGCAATATCAGCCAGTATAGAGATTGTTTGCCAGCCCCTCACCTTTTATCCCTTTACCCCTTTACTAAACAGCCCCGTATGTCCTCTTGTTTTGACAGGGTGGTTATGCTATGATTTAGGTAAGGCGAATATGACCACGGAGAAAGAGAAGGCGCTAGAGCTGGCTATTGGCCAGATTGAAAAGCGGTTCGGTAAGGGCTCAGTGATGAAGCTGGGAGAGTCCGCTATCATGTCATCGGTGGAGGCTATCCCTACCGGCTCACTGGGGTTAGACCTGGCCCTAGGTATTGGTGGAATCCCCAGGGGGCGGATTACGGAAATATTCGGTCCTGAGGGGTCAGGAAAAACTACCTTAGGTCAACATGTAATTGCTGAAGCCCAAAAGCGAGGGGGCATGGCTGCCTACATCGATGTGGAGCATGCTTTGGACCCGGCCTATGCTGGTAATTGTGGGGTTAACACTGATGACCTACTCATCTCTCAACCTGATACCGGGGAACAGGCTCTGGAGATTACCGAGGCACTGGTCAGGAGCGGGGCTATTGATGTGATAGTGATTGATAGTGTCGCTGCCTTAGTACCCCGGGCTGAGATTGAGGGAGAGATGGGGGACACCCATGTTGGCTTACAAGCTCGCCTGATGTCGCAAGCGCTGAGAAAGCTAGCTGCTGCTATTGCTAAGTCGGGGACGGCGGTGATATTTATCAACCAGCTACGAGAAAAGGTTGGCATTGTCTTTGGTAATCCTGAGGTAACACCCGGAGGCAGGGCTTTGAAATTCTATAGCTCAATAAGGCTAGACCTGAGGCGTGTGGAAACAATCAAGCAGGGAACCGAGGCAATAGGCAGCCATGTCAGGGCTAAGGTAGTTAAAAACAAGGTTGCCCCCCCGTTCAGAAGTGCTGAGTTTGACATCATGTTTGACCATGGGATAAGCAGGGAGGGTAATCTTATCGACCTGGGAGCAGAGCTAGGGCTGATAAAGAAAGCCGGCACCTTTTTCTCTCACGGTGACATTCGCCTGGGGCAAGGCAGAGAAAATGCCAAGCAATACCTGAAGCAGAATCCTGAGCTTGCTCAGGAGATTGAGCAGCAGATTAGAGCCTCAGCCGTCACCAACCATCACCCTTTACCTAGTGATTAAAAGCACTATAAATAGGTTAATAGGTAATAAAGCTAAACAAGGCTGAGGCTTAGGCTTCAGTCTTGTGTCTTTGAAGGGGGTAAGGCAAATTAATGAGCAAGATTACTGCCATCCGTGCCGGCAGGAAGCGAGGAAAACGGGCAAATGTGTTCCTGGACGGCGGGTTTGCTTTTAGCCTGGAAGCTGAGGTGGCAATAAGGGAGGGGCTACAGGTTGGACAGGAGCTATCGGCTAATCAGATTGAAGCCCTGGCTAGGTCTGACTGCTTCCACCGCTGCCTTAATACTGCTGCTAACTACCTCGGCTACCGACCTCGGAGCGAGTTTGAGCTAAGGGAGCGGCTTCAACGGCGAGGTTTTGATGGTGATAGTGTAGATGCAGTGCTCGCCAAGCTAAAGGAGCAGGGAGTGGTGGATGATATGGCTTTTGCTCAATTCTGGAGGGACAACCGCCAGTCATTTAGCCCGCGTAGCCAGTGGTTAACCAAGTTAGAATTAAGGCGAAAAGGGGTAGCCGCTGACATCATAGACCATGTGGTAGATACTGTTGATAACGCCGATAGTGCCTACCGATCAGCGCTGAGTAAGGCTCGTGGTTTATCCCGGTCTGATTATCAGAGCTTTCGCCGCCGTTTGGGTGAGTATCTTAAGCGGCGTGGCTTCGGTTACGGGGTGATAAATCATACTGTGGAACGGATATGGCAGGAACAGGGAGTAGGACAGGATGGCATTTTACCCTGACACTAAATTAGTGAGGTGAATAGCATTAACTAGCTATAGCTTGTCCCCAGCAATAGAAAGCTATAAGTGAAAGAGAGGTGAAATATGGTCATAAATGTATTATTTTATGCCTCCAGCTTTATTATCGGTGTAGTGCTTGGGGGTGTAGCTGTCTTTCTTACCAGACGGGTGATGATGGACCGTCAAATGCGCATTGCTGATAGGAAAGCAACCAGAGCAGTGGCTGAAGCCAGGCTTGAAGCTAAAAGTGTACTCGATGAGGCGAAACAGGAAGCGGAGAAGCTCAAATCACAAGCTGGAACCGATTATCATGAGCGGCGTTCTGAACTACAGCGACAGGAGAGCCGTCTATCTCAGAAGGCAGAGACCCTGGAGCATAAGCTGGAAGGCGTAGAGCAACGCGAGCACAACCTGACTAACAAAGAAAAGGAGATAGAGTCCATCCATGCTAACCTTGGAGAGATTAAAAATAAGCAGTTAAAGCAATTAGAGCTGATTTCAGGCATGTCCAGTGCCGAGGCAAAACAATCACTGCTTGAGGCTATAGAGATTGAGATACAAGAGGAGACATCACGGCGCCTTGGGCAATGGGAAGCTAAGCTAAAAGAGGAATCCAGCCAGAAAGCCCAGGAGATTTTGTCCCAGGCCATCCAGCGTTGTGCCTCTGAGGTTGTAACTGAGACTACAGTGGCTATTGTCCCCCTTCCCAGCGATGAGATGAAGGGGCGGCTTATCGGACGAGAGGGTCGTAATATTAGAGCTCTGGAGCAGGCTACTGGCGTTGACCTAATAATTGACGATACCCCCGAGGCAGTAACCCTGTCTAGTTTTGACCCGGTGCGGCGGGAAGTGGCTCGCTTAGCCCTCACCAAGCTTATCTTTGATGGCCGTATCCACCCAGCTCGCATTGAAGAGGTGGTAGCCAAGACCAAGGAGGAAGTAGAGGCTACTATTTGTAGCGCTGGAGAGCAGGCAGCATCCCAGGTAGGGGTACACGGATTGCGCCCTGAGTTAATTAGGTTGCTGGGGCGTCTTAAGTATCGCACCAGCTATGGGCAGAACGTCTTAGGGCATAGTATTGAGGTTGCCAACCTGGCGGGTATGATTGCTTCCGAGTTAGGAGCCAATGTTGCCATAGCTAAGAGAGCTGGACTGCTTCATGACATTGGTAAAGCGGTAGACCGGGAAGTGGAAGGCACTCACGCTGCCATCGGGGCTGACCTGGTTAAACAATGGGATAAATCCCCTGAGGTAGTTCAGGGTATCGCTGAGCACCACGGCGAGACTGGTACCACCAGCATGTGGGGCTTTATCATTTCAGCCGTTGATGCTATCAGCAGCGCCAGACCAGGGGCAAGGCGTGAATCGTTAGAGGGCTACCTGAAGCGTCTGAAGGCACTGGAAGATATTGCCAACGGCTTCAAGGGAGTGGAAAAATCGTTTGCTATTCAAGCTGGCCGTGAAATCCGTATCATGGTTAAGCCAGAAGAGATTGATGATTTGGGGGCGATGAGGCTTGCCCGAGACATTGTTAATAAGATAGAGGAAGGTCTGGAGTATCCGGGACAGATAAAGGTTACCGTGCTCAGGGAGACAAGAGCTGTAGACTATGCTAAATAGGAAGAGCTAATGTTGATATTGGCAGTTGGTGATGTAATTGGTAGACCCGGCAGGCAGGCGGTGCACCAGCTTTTGCCCGAACTGCGGCAGCAATACAGGTTAGACCTGGTTATTGCTAATGCTGAGAATGTTGCCGGCGGTTTAGGCGTAACCCTGACTACAGCCAATGAACTGCTTGATGCCGGTGTTGATGTGTTGACCTCGGGTAACCACATATGGGCTCAGAAGGAGATTATTCCCTACCTTGATAGTGAAATGCCTATCCTGCGCCCATTAAATTACCCGCCAGGGGTGCCCGGCAGGGGCTATATAGTTAACGGTCAGGCTATAGTGGTTAACCTGCTGGGGAGAACCTTTATGGACGATTTCGACTGCCCGTTTAGAGCTATGGATAAGCTGCTAGCTGAGCTTAAGCACAAGCCACCAGTTATTATTGTTGATTTCCATGCTGAGGCAACCTCAGAGAAGGTGGCACTGGGGCGATACCTGGACGGTCGGGTTAGTGCCGTGCTCGGCACCCATACCCATGTCGGAACCATCGATACCCAGTTGCTGCCCAAAGGCACTGCCTATGTTACCGATATAGGAATGACCGGTCCTATGGATTCAGTAATTGGCGATGACACCGAGGCGGTAATTCACCGCTTTTTAACCAGAATACCCCACCATCTATCTGTGGGAAAGGGGAAAACAGCCTTTAATGCGGTCCTGATTGAGGTAGCTGAAGACACTGGCCGGGCAACAAGCATCGACCGAATCTATCGGGAAGTGGAGTAATGAGCAAGGTAGACCTCCATATACATTCCACTGCCTCTGATGGCCGACTTAGCCCGGAAGCGGTTGTCCTCAAAGCAGCAGAGCTCGGGCTAACCACTATTGCTCTTGCTGACCACGACTCTGTGAATGGTATTGCCCCCGCCCTGGTAGCTGCCAAAGCCTTCCCCCAGCTAAGAGTCATACCCTCTATTGAAATTAGCACTGATGTCCCTCATGGTGAAGCCCATGTTCTCGGCTATTTTATAGATTATACCAGTCATAAGCTACAAGCTAATCTGGCAAGGTTATGCAATTCCCGGCGGCAACGGGCTCAGGGAATGATTGCCAAGCTAGAAAAACTAGGTATTCACATTGAGTGGCAGCGAGTCCAGGAAATAGCCGGCAGCGGCACTATAGGTCGCCCTCACATTGCTCAAGCCATGCTGGAGAAGGGTTATATCACTTCGCTTAAAGAGGCATTTACTAAGTATATAAGTCAAGGCGGACCTGCCTATGTGAAGCGGGAAAAGATGACCCCAGTAGAAGCAGTGGCACTAATACTGGGGGCTAACGGGTTGCCCGTGCTGGCACACCCATTCACTATTAACAACCCGGAAACGGTCATTATTGAGCTAAAGGCAGCCGGTATGGTAGGTATTGAAACCTACTATGGTGACTATTCTGCCGATAAAGTAAGCAGGCTGGTTAGCCTGGCTGATAGGCACAATCTTATTGCCACTGGTGGTAGTGATTACCATGGTCTGGATGCCAGCAATGAGACTATGATCGGCGGTGTGGATGTGCCCACAGAGTCGGTGGAGCGACTTATAGCTCTGGCGGAGCAGCGAGGGCTAAAGTTAACTAATCCATAATATTTTGAAAGGGAACCGTAGAGGGGCGAAGCCCCTGAAACTCAACCTGGGGTGGCAGGTGGGAAGAAAGAGACTGCTGAATAATCTCTCACAGGAGAAGTTGTGGCTATTGAGTTTGTATTATTGGTATTAGCTGCCTACCTTTTGGGTTCAGTACCAGCCGCTTACCTAGCGGCTAGGTGGTCCCGGGGGATAGACATCAGGCAATATGGTAGCGGTAATGTGGGGTTAGCCAACTTATGGAGGTTAGCTCCCAGGTGGTCAGCTATCCTGGCGTGCATTTTTGATTTAGCTAAGGGAATGGTGATGGTATGGGTAGCTCAGGAGATAGGTCTAGGCATTGCCGAACAGGTAGCAGTGGGGGTGGCAGCAATTATAGGGCACAACTGGCCAGTTTTTCTCGGCTTCAGCGGCGGCAGAGGGATTATAACCACCCTGGGAGTAGTCTTTATTTTGATGCCATGGGGGGCAGCAGTATTTCTGGCTATAGTCTCGCTCACCATACTGGTTAAGAGCTCACCCCTGCCAGTGCTGGCTGGCATAACCGCTCTACCTTTAGTTAGCTGGTTTTTTAGTCAGCCGCTCGGCATTGAAAAGCCACTTCCTGTCACCCTGGGATTTCTGGCTATATTTCTAATAATAGTTACCAGGCGGCTAACGGCACGGCAAACTGCCGCCGTTTCAATTGGGAAAAAACAGTTGCTGCTAAATCGCTTGCTTTTTGACCGGGACATAAGGGATAAGGAAGCCTGGGTACACCGAGTACCCCCCGAAGCCAGCTCAAGTAAACAACCTCTTGGACAACAGGAGAAGCAAGGGAAAGGTTGACTATAATAAAATGAGATGTGCTATTCACCCTGATGTTGAAACCAACCTGAGATGTGCTAAATGTGGTAAGCCGATATGTCCTAAGTGCCTGGTGGAGACCCCGGTAGGAGCCAAGTGCCGGGACTGTGCCGGATTATCTAAGTTGCCTACCTATTACGTTTCTACCAAATATTATCTAAGGGCTGTAGGAACCGGGTTAGTTATAGCTATAATTTGTGGTCTTGTCTGGGGGGTAGTGGTGAGTCTGGTGCCTTTCTTTTACCTTAATCTGTTATTGGCTCCAGGTGTCGGCTATGTCATCGGAGAGCTGGTTAGCCTTTCGGTTAATCGTAAGCGTGGCACAGGACTGGCTGTTGTGGCTGGCATTACTGTGGTAATAAGCTACCTTATTTCCAGTATCAGATTCTTCCAGGGGATGATTTTGTTTTCGTTCTCTTTTAGTCCTTTTTACTTGGTTGTTATCGTGGTAGCCCTGGCACTGGGTATTTTTATAGCTGTTAGCCGTCTGCGCTGAAGTTCATTTTTACCCCGATAGCCCGCTTCCCTGTCTATCCATCTTAACTGACTTCGCTGCTCGCCTCAAGATTAATGTAGAAGCGACAGATGTTATTGAGGCAACACTGGTGGCAAAGGAAACGGCGGCGGCAGACATTTTTAGCCAGGCAAACCAGTAAGGCATGGTATTCATTAAACAACCCGACATCAGCAGGTAGATTATCCATAAAAAGGACCTGATAGGCAGCGTAGCTGTCACCCATCGGGGTCAGATCGATACGGCTAATGATACGGCGGGTGTAACTATCAATAACAAAAATCGGCTTGTTGGCAGCATACAGGATTATGGAATCAGCCGTCTCCTGTCCAATGCCATGAAGGGAAAGAAGCTGCTGGCGAAGGTAGCCAACATCGTTGGCAAACAGCTTATCGAGGTTGTCATCATAGTATTCTCCAAGCCAATGAGCAAAGGACTTAAGCTTTAGTGCTTTGGCATTGTAGTAACCAGAGGGATAGATAAGGGCAGCGAGTTCAGGGGTGGACAACTGGCGTAGCGCTTTTGGTGATAACGCCTTGGCCGATTTTAGATTTGCCATAGCCTTGGCTACATTAGTCCAGGCAGCCGACTGGGTAAGGATGGCACCAACTATTACCTCAAATGGCTCCTGCGCCGGCCACCAATACTGAGGCCCATAACGAGCCATAAGCTGGTGGTAGATATCTTGTAGCACTTGACTTACAGATTGGTTACCCACGGCGGTACTTCTCACCCATTATAACAACATATCTAAAACAAATGAAGAGAGGCTGCCTTTCAAAACAGCCTCTGTGTTATTAGTTATTATTATCCGAAGCACAACTATTCCAGCGGAATAAGGGTTAACAGCTTTCTGGCAATATTGGGATACTTAGCTATGAAGAGCAATTCATCCCCGACGAGGGGCTTCTGTGATTCTACATTGGCATATCTCACCAGCTCCAAAACCTCGGTAGCCTCTTCTTTACTAGAGAATGAAACCTCCAGCTTCCCCATTATGTGGCTGAAGCCAGATATCCCACTATACTCTCCGGCAGAAATTTCTCTCCCGGTCTCTACGAACTCTGGTTCACCCCTGCCCAGTTCTTCATAGCTAAATAGCTCATAGTTTTGTGGGTCTTTTAATACGCCATCGGCATGTATGCCAGATTCATGAGCAAAGGCATTAACGCCAACACCCGTCTGGTTTACTGGAATTGCCACCCCAAAGGCATAGCTGGCAAACTTGGCTATCTTCCATGCCTTAGATAAATCAATTGAACCTGCCAACTGATATTTATCACCGAAGCCCTTTGATTTAGTTGCCGCTAGAATGACCGCCACCAGGTCGGCATTTCCCGCCCTCTCCCCGATACCATTGACAGTAGTATTGATATAAACATCCTGCCCACCATCTATAGCCCCTTTAGCTCCGGCGATAGAATTGGCATTAGCCATCCCCAGGTCGCCATGACAGTGAGTCTCAATAGCCATGCCGATATTTTCCGCCAGTAGCCTGATAGTTTCATAGATAGTGAACGGGTTGTCATAGCCAAGGGTATCACAGTACCTGAGTCTATCAGCCCCATGCTCTTTGGCGGCAAGCCCAAATTTGATCAGGAAATTCAGGTCTGCCCTTGAGGCATCTTCAGCGTTAACCCCTATGCTTTCAGCGCCAAGAGCCCGAGCAGCATCAACTGCTTCGACCATACTATTCAGGATGTCATCTTTTGTCTTTCTCCCCTGGAACTTACCATTAATCATCTGGTCTGATGTAGATATGGAGACATTGAGGTGCCGTAGATTGGGTACCAGCTTAAAAGCTGCCTCTACATCAGCGGCAACGGCTCTCAGCCATCCTCCCAGACGGATAGGTTTCAGGGCTCCCATCTCAGCTAGTTCCAGGTTGGCTTGCAGGTAGAGGGATTCGTGCTTGGTCGTGGGGAAGCCAAACTCAGACTGAAAAACCCCCATTTCGTTCAGGTAAATATTTATCATGGTTTTTTCGAGCTTGGATAAGCCAAGCTTCGCTGTCTGCACTCCATCCCGATTGGTGACATCAAGAAGATAAATCTTAGGCATCATCTCTACTCCTTGTGAAGCTCAATAATAACATATACTTACTATTTTTAACAAGCTTGTGATATACTTTAGACCATAATCAGGTTAAAGGCGGGAAAGGTAAAAGGTGAGCAAGACAAAGGTAGGCATTATTAATGTTAGCGGTTATGCCGGTATTGAGCTGGCTCGGTTGCTATATCAGCATCCACAAGTAGAGCTTACCTCGGTTACCGGACGGAGTGCCACGGGACAGAAGTTAGGCACGGTTTTTCCTCATCTAGCCGGCATCGACCTGACTATTGAAGCCAAACTTGGGGAGGTTGACTTAGCCTTCTCAGCTATGCCCCACCAGGAGAGTGCTAAAGAGATCATACCACTGCTTGACCGTGGTATTAAGGTAGTGGATATTAGCGCCGATTTCAGGCTGAAGGATGCTGCCGAATACCTGTCCTGGTATGGTTTTACTCACCCCGCCCCACAACTACTGGAACAAGCAGTCTATGGTCTAACCGAGCTATACCGCTCCCAGGTTGCCTCTGCCCAACTGGTGGCAAACCCCGGTTGCTACCCCACCGGGGCTATTCTGGCTTTAGCCCCGGTAGTTAAGGCAGGGCTGATTGAGCCTGACATCGTTATTGATAGCAAGTCTGGGGTGTCAGGAGCTGGTAGGACTCTAAGTCAGCAGACTCACTACTCGGAGGTCAATGAAGATGCCACTGCCTACGCCCTGGACGGGCATAGACACCTGCCTGAGATTATCCAGGAACTAAAGCGGCTTCACCCCGGGCAGTCGCCTTCGGTGACCTTTGTCCCCCATCTAATACCGATGACCAGAGGAATATTGACCACCTGCTATGCTCCGCTGGTCTCAGGCAAGGTTGCTGACAGTGGAAAGAAAAAACTAAAACAGCTCTATCTGGACTTTTACCAGGATGAGCCATTTGTGAAGGTGGTAGAATTGCCTCCCCACACCAAGCACACCTGGGGGAACAACCTATGCCTCATCCACCCCACCGTTGACCAGAGGACAGGGAGACTCATCGTTATCAGTTGCATTGATAACCTGGTCAAGGGGGCGGCGGGGCAAGCCATCCAGAATATGAACCTTATGCTCGGCTTGCCTGAAACTACCGGGCTTCAGGCACTGGCAATCTACCCGTGAAATATCGCCTGAAGTAGTGCCTCTTCTTTATCCAGGGACGGCGTTAACCGAGGTAGGGCAACACAAATTCCCATCCATAAAAACCAGCCACCAGTAAACCTATATATTTTAAGCTCTTACCAACCCAGCCTACCAACAAGAACTTCCATAGAGGGAAGCGCATGGCACCAGCCACCATACCAGCTATATCAAGGGGAAGGAAAGGGACTGCTGCGAAAACAAAGACTGCCCAAGCTCCCCACCTCCTCATCCAACCCTCCATCCTGGCATACATTCGGCTATCCTGTATCATCCCGCTTCCACTATAACCAGCCATGTAACCGGTTATCTCACCAATGATTCCTCCTGTGGCACCAACTAACCCCAGCAAAACGGGGTTAAAAGCAGTAACAATAGGGAGGAAGACCAGAATACCAGGAACGGGTACGATAACAGTGGCATTGCTGACCATACTGATAAGGAAGGCACCCAGGTAGCCATAGTTCTCAAATGCCTCAATCTTCTCCGGATAACGTTGGGAAAAAACAAAAAGACCAACCGTAATAGCTATTACCAGGAGCACTGTTAACAGGAGAATAACTTTCTTCCTCAGCCGGTCTTCCCTCTCCACCCCAGCCTGCTTATCGTCGCTAATTTTCTGGTTCATCCTGTCATCCCCAGCATTGTAACACATTATGAGTAGGGGGAGGTAAGTTGCGCCCAATGAAGCTACAGCCTATAATGAGCAGTCTGGAGGAAGTAAGTTGAGCGACCTCAATAGCATACTGCACCAGGTTACCAAGCCCGCCCGCTATACCGGCGGTGAGTGGAATAGCAGAGTGAAGGATTGGGACAAAACCCAAATCAGGATTGCCCTCAGCTACCCCGACCTATATGAAATAGGCATGTCCAATATGGCACTGCCTATCCTCTATGAGCTACTTAATAGCCAACCGGATGTTCTTGCTGAAAGGGTCTTTGCCCCATGGCCGGATATGGAAGCAGCAATAAAGACAGCCGGTATCCCTCTGTTTAGCCTTGAATCGAAACACCAGCTAAAGGAGTTTGATATTATCGGCTTCTCCCTGGGCTACGAACTTACCTACACCAATGTATTGAATATGCTTCACCTGGCTCAAATACCAGTCCTAGCCTCGGAGAGAAATGACTCCCACCCAATAGTAATAGCTGGCGGTAGCTGTGTTCTCAACCCAGAGCCTATGGCTGACTTTATTGACTTCTTTATAATTGGGGATGGTGAAGAAGTGTTGCTTGAGCTACTTGATAGCTTCCGAAATTGGAAAGGGCACAGAGCAACCAGAAAAGACCTGTTTCACCAGGTGGCGGCTATCCCTGGTATTTATGTGCCCAATCTATATCAGGTGGAATACCAGGCTGACGGCTTACTTAAAAGCATTACCCCCACTGTGCCACAGGCTAAGCCCACAATTCAGCGGCGGGTAGTAACCAAGCTACCTCCCCCACCCACCAAACCGGTCGTTCCCTACATTGAGGTAATTCAGGACCGGGGAGCAATAGAGATTCAGCGGGGTTGCAGCCGTGGTTGCCGCTTTTGCCAGGCAGGAGTTATATATCGCCCGGTGCGCGAGCGCCCACAGCAAGAGGTGCTACAGGCAGTAGGAGAGCTTATTACCAACTGCGGCTATGATGAGGTCTCTCTGGTCTCACTGAGCACCAGTGACTACCCCGGCATTGACCAGATGTTGACTGGACTATCCCACCGTTACCAGAATCTTACCCTGTCACTACCCAGCCTCCGCATTGATGGCTTTTCAGTAAAACTGGTGGATTCTCTGCCATCCCACAGGAAGACAGGGCTCACCTTCGCCGCCGAGGCTGGAAGCGAAAGACTACGGCGAATCATCAATAAGACCGTCTCCGAGGATGACCTCCTGAAAACGGCTGCCGCTGCCTTTAACCGGGGCTGGACAAGCCTTAAGCTATATTTTATGCTCGGCTTACCCACAGAAACTATTGATGATATCGAGGGCATTATCCAGCTAGTAGATAAAGTCCGCTCCATAGGCAGGAAGGCTACAGGGAAAAAACCCCAGATAAGAATCAGCCTGTCAACCTTTGTCCCCAAGCCACATACACCCTTTCAGTGGGTAGCTCAGGAAGGCGAACAACAGCTAGCTTCCAAGCACGAACTCCTGAAGCAGGGGTTACACCGAAAAGGGATCAGGCTATCCTGGCAGGACCCTAAAGTCAGCCTGCTGGAAGCAGTATTGTCCCGGGGAGATAGACGATTAGGTAAAATTATCTACCGTGCCTGGCAACTAGGCTCAACCTTTGATGCCTGGAATGAGCACTTTAATTATGAAAACTGGCTTGGTGCCTTTAATGAGACCGGGCTCAACCCCAGCTTCTATGCCCAGCGGGAGCGTCCCCTGGATGAGCTCCTGCCTTGGGCTCATATTGATGTCGGACCAACCACAGCTTTCCTGAAGCAGGAATATCAGCGAGCTATAGCTGGCGAAGAAACCCCTGACTGCCGCTATAACGCTTGTAATGCCTGCGGACTCCAGCACTGGCAACCAGCCTGCCAGCAAAAATATCAGGGGCTCAGTCAAAGCAAGTGATAGCCACTACCTTATCCTTATGACTAAGCTTCATCAGCCTCACCCCCTGGGTGCTCCTGCCCTGAATAGTAATGCCCTGTCTGGGGTCCTGCTCCTTCACCGGAGTGCGGATAACAATTCCCTCTGCAGATATAATCATTGCCTGTTGAGATAGGGAAACCAGCATGGCACCAGCAATATCACCCGCTTTTTCAATCAGATTAAAAGTCCTGACCCCGCTGCCAGCCCGGTGTTGACGTGGATAGTCACCAACCGGGGTGAGTTTACCAAAACCTCCGGTGGTAACGACTAAAAGGAACTTATCCGGGTAGGCAATATCCATACCGACCACCTGGTCACCAGGTAGAAGGCGGATACCACACACCCCACCACTGGTTCTGGAGGTAGCCCTTAAACCAGATACAGCAAACCTGATTGACTGCCCTTTTTGAGTTATTAATATAACATCATCCTGGTCAGTAGCTAAACTTGCCGCCACCAATTCATCACCCTCCTCCAAATCCATGGCGATAAGCCCGCTACTGCGCACTGAAGCAAACCTATCCAGAGCCGTCTTTTTTATCTCCCCCCGGCAAGTAGCCATCAATAAGTAGGCATCTGGACTAAAATCAGCCACCACTACCAGAGCCGTGACCCTCTCACCCTCGGTGATAGGGAAAAGGTTAACCACAGCCATCCCTTTAGCAGTGCGGGAGCTCTCAGATGGGATTTCATAGCACCTGAGGCAAAAGACCTTGCCTCGGTTGGTGAACAGCAATAGATTATCATGGGTATCAGCCACCGCCAGAAGTCTTACTGCATCTGCCTCCCTGGTTACCATGCCAATAATACCCCTGCCACCACGATGTTGTGGCTTGTAACTACGAGATGGTACCCTCTTGATAAATCCTCTATCACTGAGGGTTACCACCACTCTTTGATGGGGGACAAGGTCCTCCTCATCAAATTCCACCACCCCTTCCTCACTTATCTCGGTTCGCCGTGGGTCGCTATATTTAGACTTTAACTCGTCCACCTCCTCCTTTATCAGCAGAAACATTTTCTTCGGGTTAGCCAGAAGGTCTTCCAGATAGGCAATGGTTCTTATCACCTCAGTATACTCATCAATTATCTTGCGTCGCTCTAGATTAGCTAGCCGGCGCAACTGCATATCAAGAATGGCTTGCGCCTGAATCTGGGATAAGCTAAAACCCGTCATAAGGTTACGACGAGCCGTCTCAGCAGTTTCAGATTTCCGTATAGTAGCAATCACCTCATCTATGTTGTCTAAAGCAATTTTAAGCCCCTCCAGGATATGAGCCCTCGCCTTAGCCACTTTCAGCTCAAACCGAGAGCGCCGGGTGATAACCTCGTAGCGGAAATTTATGTAATACCGAAGCGCCTCCTTAAGGCTAATTACCCGGGGCTGTCCATCAACCAGAGCCACCATATTGACGAAGAAAGCTGACTGCATCGATGTATACTTATACAGGTTATTTAAGACCTGCTCCGGTTGAGCTTCTCTCCTCAGCTCAATAACAATACGCATCCCCTGGCGGTCTGACTCATCGCGTAGCTCACTGATGCCCCCGATTTTCTTATCCTTGACCAGCTCGGCTATCCTCTCCACCAGGGCAGCCTTATTCGTCTGATAGGGAAGCTCGGTAACAATTATTTGACGGCGTCCAACCCCAAGCACATCTCCAAAATGAACCTTAGCCCGAACTACTATTCGGCCATGCCCGGTAGCATAGGCATTCTTAATCCCCTCCTGCCCCAGAATGATGCCAGCGGTAGGGAAATCAGGCCCTTTAACAAATTGAGTAAGTTCATCAACCGTGGCTTCGGGATTATCAATAAGGTAAGAGATGGCATCACACACCTCCCCCAGATTATGAGGGGGGATATTGGTAGCCATCCCGACAGCAATTCCAGAACTACCATTAACCAGTAAATTGGGCAGGCGGGTGGGTAAAACTGAAGGCTCGTTAAGGCTATCATCAAAGTTTGGCACAAAGTCGACAGTATCCTTATCAATGTCAACCAACATCTGCTCGGAAATGGGAGCCAGGCGTACCTCGGTATAACGCATAGCTGCCGGGGGATCATTATCCATGCTGCCAAAATTACCCTGACCATCAACCAGGAGATACCGCATCGAGAAATCCTGCGCCATACGCACCATGGCATCATAAACCGAGGTGTCACCGTGAGGATGGTATTTACCCAACACCTCACCAACAACACGGGCACTCTTCTTGTGAGGGCCAGTATGACTTAGCCCCAGACCAGCCATAGCATAAAGAATACGCCGGTGTACCGGCTTTAACCCGTCCCTGACATCAGGTAAGGCACGGGAAACGATGACGCTCATCGCATAGTCAAGGTAAGAGCTCCTCATCTCATCTTCTATATTTACTGGTCTAGTCTTTCCTAAAACCATATTCAGTTAAACCTCCTATTCCTCATCACTAGCTTTGTCATCATCAATATCAGGAGACTCCTCAGGCAATAATTCTGTCCCGTCTTCACTTACTATGGTATAACCAGGCTCCTCCACCAATTCCTCTTCATATTCCAACTCACGCCTGAGTATTCTCTCGCCAACATAAGGTCGGAGTTCCTCAATCCCCTTCGCCGGGAAGGAGAGCCGCCCCGCCTGAGACGGGTCATGATATACCTCTCTAATAACGATACTCATCATGTCTTCTGCCGAGCTGATGATAGCAGCGGTATACTTATTGCCCCCCTCCATCAATTTAATAAGTTGCCGCCCCTGCTTGGGGTCGACCTGCCCTAGATACTCCCCACGACCATCTTCCACTACTAAACTAGTCCCGTCTATCCTCAAATATACCTTATCACCAGCCACCATTCTGGCTAGTATCTCCGGTAGCGCCAGGCGATAAAGGTCAACCACCCCCGCCTTACCCGTTTCCTCAATAAAATGCTGCGGCTCAGCCTTTTGAGAACCACTCCCTAAACCAACCACTGCTTCCCCTAAACAGGATAAACGATGAAGGTTCTTTGTGGCAATGACATTATAAGAGTCAAGTTCCATAGCTCGCTCGTAGGCTTCCTTTGCCCGAGAATAATCCCCCAGCTCCATATAGGCTCTACCCAAACGATTATAGGCACCAACATCGTTGGGGAAGCTGCCTATTATGCTTATATTAGCCGCTATTGCCTCCCGCCACCGACCCTGCATAGCTAAGGCTATAGCCTCCTTCGTGAGCTGCCGCCTTGGTCTTACCTGCCCCTCTTCCTGATACGACACCTTCTACTCCGTAATCAGTATTGACCATTATTCTACATCAGCCAAAACAGCTAAACAAGTCAAAGTTTATGAGGTTATTTAGCAACCTATCCCCCTGACCCCCTTCCCTTAATAAGGGAAGGGGGAGTGTAGGTAAGAGAGGGGCTCCACCCCTCTCTAAAATCTCTTCCCTCTCCTTTGACGGAGATTAAACTAACGGGGCGTCTAAGAGGGGCGTTAGCCCCTCTTTTTAATATCCTTCCCCCTCTCCTTTAAAGGAGAGGGGGATTAAGGGGGTGAGGTTGATAAAATTGACAATCTATCGTAGCTATGTTACAGTTTAACTTGTCTGTCCAGCAATTCCCACTGAATAAAAGAAATAACTTTTGCCGAGAGGAGTTATGATGCGAGACAAGGTGGAAGAAGTTTTAGATAAGATACGACCCAACCTAATGCTCGATGGGGGTAATGTGGAACTGGTTGATGTCAACAACGGTGTAGTCAAGGTAAAACTAACCGGTGCCTGCGGTGGCTGTGCTATGGCTACCCTCACCTTAAAGATGGGAATTGAACGAATATTGAAGCAAGAAATCCCCGAAGTTAAAGAAGTGGTCGCTGTCTAAGCCTAATAGATATATTACTTGGACTGAGGGGGCTTTGCCTTTTCAAACTTATATCTCTTGTGTTGGGGAAGTTTGCCCGCCAGTTTAAGGGGAAACCTCCCTCTCCTCTTCCGCTACTTCCAACTGAAAAGTCTCGTGCAGGACACCAACTGCATCCTCAACCCTGGACTCATCAATAATGCAGGTTATCCTTATCTCCGAAGTAGTAATAAGCTGGATATTAATGCCCTTTTCACTGAGTGCGCTAAACATCCTTACCGCATAACCAGGGGTATTGAGCATCCCGGTGCCTATAATACTAACCTTGCCCAGCTTGGAATCACTGACGCAGTCCCTGGCGCTAATTGACTTGGCGATAGGTTCCACTAGACGCATTGCCTTAGCCAGCTGGCTTTTAGCCACAGTAAAGGTTAAATCAGTAATTTTATCAACACTGGCGTTCTGAACAATGGTATCGACACTAATACCCGCCTTAGCCAGAGGCTTCAAGATAGACACCGCAATGCCTGGTCGGTCAGGAACACCAACCACCGTTATCTTAGCCACATCAAGGTCGTAAGCCACACTTCTTACCTTATTTCTCACTTCCATAGATACCCCTCCGTGAATTAATGTACCTGAACTTTGAGTAAAACTAGAAGTTACCAGGATAGGAAGGTTAAATAGCTCCCCCAGTTCAACCGCTCGGGGGTGCAACACCCTAGCCCCATAGCTTGCCAGCTCCAGCATCTCCTCGTAGCCAATCTCTGTGAGCTTCCGCGCTTTGGGAACAAGGCGCGGGTCGGCGGTATAGACACCATCAACATCAGTACATATCTGGCATACCTCTGCGTCCAGACTGGCAGCCAGAGCCACCGCCGTAGTATCAGAGCCACCCCGCCCCAGGGTAGTTATATCCATGTCATCAGTAACCCCCTGAAAGCCAGCAACAATGACAATATTCCCCTTATTCAGCTCCCTGACCACCCGTTTGGATTCAACCCTTTCAATCCTAGCCCCACTATAATTAGCATCAGTCCGTATCCCTGCCTGAGCACCACTGAGGCTGATTGCCTCATAACCCAGAGCCTTCAGTGCCATTGCCAGCAAGGTACTGGAAACAATCTCCCCGGTGGACAACAGAACATCAAGCTCCCGGTCACCGGGGTGCTTATTAATCCGGTAAGCCATCTCAATCAAGTCGTTGGTGGTATCCCCCATCGCCGAGACTACAACCACCACCTGGTCCCCCCTATCCCTGGACCAGGCTATACGCCGAGCCACCTTCTTAATCCGGTCAGCATCCGCCACCGACGAACCACCATATTTTTGAACAATTAAAGCCATTTATTTAAATCTCAAAAACCAAACAATTCGCCTCTAAACTATTTTACACTACTCAGCAGGCTCAAACAAATGATTATACCCCTATCAATCGTCCCATAATATTATACCCCTGATCAATAAACAAGCCAGTATTTTCCGCTTCGGACTCGGTGAATCTCTTTGCTCCGTTGGCAGCAAACCCCCCTCCCCAGAGCAGAAACGGCACCGGCTCAGGACTATGGGTCTGAGTCTTAATCGGTGTGGGGTGGTCGGGCATAACCAGCACCCGAAGACCGTCTGGTTGCCACGAGCGGAGTCGGCTGATAACCTCCCTGTCCACCCTCTGGATAGCCTCCACTTTATCCTCAACGGAGCCATCATGAGCCGCCTCGTCCGGGGCTTCAATATGGATAACTACCAGATCGTGTTGTTTAAGTACTTCCAGAGCACCAACTGCCTGAGCCGCATAATCATTATCCAGACCGTCGGTCACCCCCGGTATATCTAATACGTCCATTCCCACCATCTGGGCTAAGCCTCGGAGAAGGTCAACCCCGGAGGTCATCGCCCCGTCAACACCATAAACCTGATTGAAGGCGGGCATATCAGGAACCTTGCCACTACCCCAGAAGAGCCAAATCATCGTCGCTGGTATATCCCCCCGCTCCCTGCGCTCCACATTCACCGGATGCTCCTGGAGCACCACTTCCGACCATGTCATCAGGTCTCGCAACAGGTCACTCCCCTGACCGCGGGGCATAAACCCATCAATAGGCTTGCCCGGAATATCATGCGGGGGGGTACAGATAGCGAGAAGGGTATCCTCTCGCCCCTTGAGCTTGCATATGTGGCGGTAGCTGACGCCGGGGTAAAAGTGAACTTTGTCACTACCAAGGCTCTCCTCCAGAGCAGCAATAAGGGCTTGAGCTTCGTCAGTGCTAATATGACCCGAGCTATAGTCCCACATCCTGCCATCCCGAGTAGCCACCAGATTACACCGAAAAACAACATCGCCACTGTCTATAGGAATGCCCATGCTCCTAGCTTCAATCCCAGCCCGCCCCCGGTAATAGACCTTCGCGTCGTAACCAAGCACCGACATACAGGCGCAGGCACTGCTGGCTTCCATCCCCTCAGGAACGGTGCGGACCAGCCCCACAGAGCCCTCCTGCGCCATAGCATCCAGGTTTGGCGTATCAGCCAGCTCCAGGCAGGTCTTGCCGCCACGCTCAGTTAGCGGTAAGCCGGCGGCACCATCAATTATCACAACACAGTATTTCTTTTTTATTAACCCTATCCCCTTTATCCCCTTCCCCTTGGCAAGGGGAAGGGGAAGATCTTTTCTTAAGAGGGACTCCGTCCCTCTTTAACTCCTCTTCAGTATTTTCTTCTCTGAAGAAGGCGATATCAAATTCTGAAGGGGTGTATCCTTTCACACTTCCCTTGACAAATAACCCCTGGTTTACAATTCAGGTCAAATCCGCCTATAATAATGCTGGCGGGGCGTAGCGCAGTCTGGTTAGCGCGCAGCGTTCGGGACGCTGAGGTCGGAGGTTCAAATCCTCTCGCCCCGACCACTCCTATTCCACCTTCTTCTTCGCCTCTTCCCACAGGGCGTTTTGCTCATCAAAGGATAGCTCACCAAAATTAAGCCCGCGCTGGCGGCAGAGCTCTTCCATACAGGAGAAACGGTGGTAAAACCGCCGGTTAGCCTCCCTCAGTGCCGACTCTAAATCTACCCCCAGGCGGCGGGCAACGTTAGCCAGAGTAAATAGTAAATCGCCAAACTCCTGCCCTTTCCGCTCCCGGCTATCGGCTTGTTTAAATTCACTAACCTCCTCAGCTAGCTTGTCGATAACGCCGCCAATATCCTCCCAGTCAAAGCCGACCCGAGCCACCCGGTCTTGAATTTCCTGACTATAACTTAAGGCTGGCATCTCCTGGGGCACATTGGACAGCATAGAGGTATCAGCCCCCCTCTCCTCTTTCTTGAGAGCCTCCCAGTTAACCAGCACCTCCTCGGCATCCTTTACCTTGATTGAGCCAAAGACATGGGGGTGACGATGAATTAGCTTGGTATTGATGCTACTTATTACATCCCCCACCTCAAATTCCCCGGCTTCAGTGGCAATCTGGGCATGGAGCACAACCTGCATCAGCAGGTCGCCTAATTCGTGGCAAAGCTTCCCCGAATCCCCCTCATCCAGAGCCTCCAACACCTCATAACACTCCTGCAGCAGGTTTTCCCTGAGTGAAGAATGGGTCTGCTTCCTGTCCCACGGACAACCATCGCCGGCTCGTAGTCGGGCTATAATGGCTACCAGGGCGTCAAACTGGCTCAGGTTCTCAGGTAAAGACAAAGTAGCCTCCTCAAGTTGTTACCACAGATTATACAAGCTGGTCTGGAAATGAGCAATGTTACCTGCTGTCCGTAAGGCGTAGCCCGAGGGGAAATTGCGGCATAGTTACCCTTCAACTGTATGGCAGCGTTGCCCCGATGAAGTGCTTCTGCCCTCTCAAAAACTCAGCGGCAGACATAGCTTGCTTCCCTTCCAGTTGAACACTTAACACGCCCAAAATCCCGTCCCCGGTATAGATTCCAGATACAGCCCCCTCCCTGGCTGGTGTTAGAGCTACCACCCGCCCTGCTTCAAGCCTTGTTTCCTCGGGAAGAGGCACCGCCTCAATAATCTTGAGCTGCCTGCCTTGCCATCGGGTGTAACCCCCTGGCCAGGGATGAAAGGCACGCACTCGCCGCCATATGTCTACAGTCGATAGATGCCAGTCAATCTCACCCTCTGCCTTGGCAATTGAGCTATGGTAGGTAGCTTCGGCTTCATTCTGGGGTTGCGGGCTGATTTCACCCTTTGTCCAGCGAACTAAGACCTCCTGAAGCAACCAGACTGCTATCTGGGATAATTTAGCCGTAAGTGAGCCGGTAGTATCCTGCGGGGAAATAGGAACCTGTGCCCTGGCTAATATGGGACCAGTATCCAAACCCTTGTCCATCAGCATAATGCTTACCCCGGTAAACTCATCGCCAGCCAGAATAGCTGCCGCCACTGGTGATGCGCCCCGAAATCTGGGCAGCAGAGACGGATGAATATTAATACACCCGTAGCTGGGGACAGCCAAAACCGACTTTGGCAGAATCTGACCAAAGGCAGCCACCACAATAACATCAGGGTTAAACGCGGCCAGTTGCGCCACTGCCTCTGCCCCGTTTAAACTAACTGGCTGCACCACCGGCAACTTCCAGGTTAGGGCTGCCCTTTTCAGTGGCGGAGAAACCAGGAAACGCCCCCTGCCTGCCGGTTTATCACCCTGAGTATAAACAGCAACCACCTGGTAGTGATTAAGCATTAGGCGCTCCAGACAGGGAACAGCAAACTCAGGGGTGCCCATAAAAATAACTCGCAACTTAAGCCTCCCAGCGCTAAATTCTAACACTAAAATTTTTTTCCAACAACCAGCCATCATTAGATCTATCAGCTAAATATTAGGTAAAAAAACGAGCCTAACAGACCTAGCAAGGAAATAGCAAGCTTAAAGACAGCCCGCAACTGGTGCGCCAAAACTTGCCAGCAGGCAAGCCCAGCAGTATCATAAATATGGACAATTTAGGCAATTAGAAAAATGAGTTCGACTGCTGGCATATTATATCTGTGATGGAGATAACAGATAAAAGAGAAAGTTTGATAGACCTAGTAAGGGAGTTGATGTGTCCAAAATAACCAGCAACCAGCACCAAAAACCTTGCTATCAAAGAAGCCGAGGGTGATATGCTAGTACCATGATTTTTCAAGTTTTCCTCCCTCACTCCTCAGCTAGGGCCGCTACCACCCCAAACCACCTGCCCTAAAACGGTACTTTGTTTTATAACTAAACTAGTTAATTTTAGAGGGTTAAACTGGGTCAAACAATGGGAGGAGGATTTAGTGGAAGATAGGTCGGCATAGGAGAATTTAGTGGGAGATAGGTCGGCACAAGAAATCTGGGAAGCTGCTCTGGGTGAGTTGCAAATTCAAGTCAACAAGCCAAACTACCGGACGTGGCTGGAAAAAACTATAGGCTTAAGTTATCAGGATAATCAGTTTGTTATTGGTGTCCCTAATACCTTTGCCGCTGAATATTTAGACCAGAACCTCCGCTCTTTAATTGAAAAAACTCTTGTTGGGCTTACCCACTGTGACGCCGAAGTCCTCTTTCAAGTAGATACCCACCATCAAGATACCTCACATAGCTATGGTAGCCGGGAGGGAATCCCCCTCGCCACACAAGCAAGCCCCCCCAGATTCAACCCAAAATATACCTTTGATTCCTTCGTTGCCGGTGACAGTAACCACTTAGCTTACACTGCTGCCCAGGGGGTAGCTGAAAACCCGGGACACAGCCATAACCCGCTATTTATATATGGGGAGGTGGGTTTAGGCAAGACACACTTATTGCATGCTATCGGCCATGTAGCTCTAGCCAGCCATATGCAGGTGCTTTATGTTAGCGCCGAGCAGTTTACCCATGAGTTTATAAACGCTATTCAACAGCGGAAAACAGAGGAATTCCGCAACAAATATAGAAGTGTTGATATATTGTTGATTGACGACATCCATTTTATCAGCGGCAAGGAGCACACCGAGGAAAGTTTTTTCCATACCTTTAATGAGCTACATAACGCTAACCGCCAAATTGCTATTACCAGCAACCACCCCCCCAAATCCATACCCCTGTTAGACGAGAGGCTACGCTCTCGTTTTGAATGGGGGTTAATTGCTGGTATCCAATCACCTGATTTTGAAACCCGCCTGGCTATTTTGCGAGCTAAGGCTGAAGAAAAAGGAGTAGCTGTCACTCAAGATGTACTGGAGTTTATTACTCACCGAAGTCAACATAACATAAGGGAATTAGAGGGCTGTCTAAACCGGGTTATTGCTTATGCCAAGCTGGTTAGAGCCCTTCTTACCCCAGAGATAGCCGCTAAGGCACTTGAGGATATAGCCGACAAGGAGCCTAAAAATGCCCTTATTACTCCCAGCTTAATAATAGAAGCAGTGGCCAACAGCTTCCAGCTAACTCCCCCTGACTTAAGAAGCCGGAAAAGAGATAAGGAAACAGCTTTAGCCCGGCAAGTGGCAATGTATCTAATCAAACAGGAAACCAATTACTCACTGGCCCAAATTGGCAAGGAACTGGGAGATAGAGATCATTCAACTGTTACCCACGCTTACGGGAAGATAGCTGGTGATATTGATGCCAGCCCTTCTTTAAAGCGAAAAATCCTTGACATCCAGCAAAATATCTCCCCCAGGTAAACAGCAAGGAATTTCTAATCACCATAAACTACCCGACTATAAACAAAACTATCTCGTTTAAAAGTGCGGGAATTGTTAATGACTTTACCATTTTGTTGATAAGCTCTCTGGAAGTCAGCTTCACTTCTACCCTTGATTCAACTAGGACTAAGGTTTTTACTTCTGGGGTAGTGTCTCGCCATTATTATAAAGATTAGCTAAATCAATAGAATTAACTAATCTGTTGTTATAGAATAAAGGTTAACAGAATTGTTGATAAAGAAGTGCATTTAAACAGGATAATAGCTCTCCTCTACCAAGGGAAATGGTGATTAAGTAATAATGTTTGACTTAGTGGAAATAGTGGTAACAGCGGGTGGTGGTGGTGACGGAGTGGTCAGCTTTCGGCGGGAGAAGTATGTCCCCTTTGGCGGTCCTGATGGTGGTGATGGCGGCGATGGTGGTGATGTAGTGATTGTGGCTGATTCTGGTATTAGCCACCTGCGTATATTTGAGCACAAAAGATTTTATAGAGCGGCTGATGGTAAGAAGGGCAAGGGGAAAAAGAAGCACGGCAGGAAAGGGGAGAACCTGATATTGATGGTGCCGGTGGGGACCGTGGTCTCCGCTAAGACACAAATCAACGGTGATGCCGTTATCGCTGATTTGGAGCAGCATGGTCAGCAGGCAGTGGTAGCTAAGGGTGGCAAAGGGGGGTTGGGCAATACCCATTTTGCTTCGTCTATCAATCAAGCGCCCCAGATTGCGCAGAAGGGGGAGGCCGGGGAGGAGTATTCCATAATAATGGAGCTGAGGCTTATTGCTGATGTTGGCATTATCGGTTATCCTAACGTAGGTAAGTCTACCATGCTGGCAGCGGCTTCAGCCGCTAAAC
>DAOVUZ010000042.1 GCA_030632305.1 Dehalococcoidales bacterium
GCTCCTTCCCTAAGCCTGATGGGCTGGCAGAAGGATAGGCACAAATAGCATAGACCATTGCCCAGCGACTTATTACCGGCATAAGCACCAGGGTCGACATCAGTAAAGGCTCAGGCACACTATTCAGTGAGATATATTTAACCAGCAGCAGGCAACAGGCGCCAATAACACCAAAACCACCGACCCGGCTGTCACGCATTACCTGCCATCTTTCTTCAGGGGTCTTGTGACCACCTATCCCGTCGCAGGTATCAACAAAGCCATCCAGGTGCAATGCGCCGCTAATCATCACCAGGTAAACAATCAGCAGCACATTAACTATAGCCGAAGGTAGGATAAGCCTTAAAAGCCAGCTGAGCCCGGCTAGAATTAGACCGATAAGCAAGCCGACCACAGGGTAATAACCTACGGAGCGGACAAATTCCTCCCGACTAGCGTCACGCCCCCAGGGCAATGGTATAGCGGTTAGAAACCGTATCGCAGCCAGTAACGCCAACTTTACTGCTCTTCCTTCTCTGATACCTCGGCCTCGGCAAAGGTGGACATCTCAGCCAACAGCCTAGCTGAAGCCTCAACCAGAAATATTCCTAGGGCGGCACCGGTGCCTTCACCCAGACGCATGTCAAGGGTGAGCAAGGGCTTAAGCCCAAGATGTTCAAGTAATAACCGATGACCTGACTCAGCCGAAAGATGAGCGGCGATGAGGTAGTCCTTTAATTCTGGTGCTAGCGCAGTAGCAATGAGGGCAGCTGCCCCGGATATAAAGCCATCAATAACTACCGGGATGCGGTGAGCCGCCGCCCCCAGCATCACCCCGGCTAAGCCGCCAATCTCGAAGCCACCTATCTTGGCTAGCACGGTTAAAGGCTGTTTGGGGTCGGGGTGATTTACCGCCAGAGCCCTGGTTATTACCTCTACCTTATGCGTCAATTGTTCATCAGTTATGCCGGTGCCTCTACCAGTCACCTCAGCCACTGGTTTTCCAGTGATAACGGCACAGATAGCGGCACTGGGGGTGGTATTACCGATGCCCATATCGCCAGTGCCGACTATATCCAGACCCTTAGCCACCTCGTCTTTTACTATTTCAATCCCGGTCTCTATCGCTGTTACTGCCTGCTCCTCAGTCATCGCCGCACCAATAGCTATATTCTTGGTGCCGGGAGCAACCTTTCTGGATAACAGGTGAGGGTTGGGTGCCAGCTCGGATGCCACCCCCATATCAACCACAATAATTCTGATGCCAACATGGCGGGTAATCACATTTATACCGGCTCCACCACCGAGGAAATTATAAACCATCTGAGCGGTAACCTCCTGTGGCCAGTTACCGACCTTCTCTGCTACCACCCCATGGTCACCAGCCATAGTAATAATGGCTTTATGCCTGATTTGAGGTATAGGCTTAGCTTGAATACCAGCCAGTTGAATAGACAATTCCTCCAGCCTGCCCAGGCTGCCCTGCGGTTTGGTCAGCATGTCCTGCCGTGCTTGAGCCTGAGCCATTACCCCTTTATCCAGAGGTTTTATCATTCCGATTGTATTGGATAGAAGTTCCGACATCCTCTTCCTCCTTCATAATCTTGTATTGTTCAAATATCACTGTCCAGTTTTCCATTATATCAGACAATATCCTTACATCTCTACACTTCTCACCTCCTCGCTGCATCAATTTCTTTCAGAAGGCAGTCCAGTTTCCTCAGTCCATCCTCGGGGTTAGAATTTTGAGCCATTACCCATTCCCTCAGCTTGGCAATAGCCCGACCTGATTGGATTATCTCTTGCGCCAGGATGAAGCCTTCCCTGAGACCTTTAGCCTGTCCCATCAGGTAAAAAATGGGAGCAGCATTAAGGCAGGCAATTTCATACCTTGAACCGAGGTTGTAACCGGTTAATATTCTCAGGAATTCTAATGCTTCCTCCTTCCGGTCGGTGAAGGGACGAAGGGCATGCTCGCTGGAGCGTTGAATGCTGAAGTCTTCCGGCCTGATAGTGTATGTTGTAATCTCCCCGCTGTCAGTCAGTTCAGCGATAACCGTCTCCCCCAGGGTCGAGATTTCATCCATGCCCTTTATTCCGTCCCCGTTACCACCGTGAACCACCAGGGCTTTTATATAGCCGATTTCTCTCATCGCTTGAGCCACCGGCTTGACCAGGTCTTTGGAGTATACCCCTCTTACACCGTAGCGGGGCAGAGCTGGATTGGCCAGGGAACCAGCGATATTCAGGGTGGTACCAAAGTGAATCTGGGACAGGATACGGAACAGCGCCTGGGGATGGACTTTGGGACTCATGCCATTGAAGATACCAATCCCCACTTTTTCAATACTCTGCTTGACAATGTCAAGGTCGCACTCAACATCAACCCCTACTGCCTCCAGGATGTCAATGGCACCGCAGGTAGAGGTAAGCGCCCTGGCGCCGTGCTTGGCCAGGTAGATGCCGCCGGCGGCGGCAACGACGGCAGCGGTGGTGCTGATATTAAAGGTCTTGAACGAATCCATACCGGTGCCGCAGTTTTCAACCAGAGGTTCGGGCACTATCGGTGAAACCTTTTCTGTATCAAGTTCATAGATAGCCTCCCAGGCGCCGGCGATTTCCTCAGCCGTCTCCCCCTTGGCGGTTAGTTCTACCAGGAAAGCCCCTTGCTGCCAATCTGGCTGCTCGTTTAAGAGCACTTGGCGAAACATGTCCTTCGCCTCGTCCCGGGCAAGGTCTTTTCCAGTGATGACAGCAGCAACCCTAGCTCCAAAAATCTTTAGCTTGTCATCAAACATTTTAGTCTCCTTTCTTAAAAGAATGTGATGACGGCTTTCAGTCCTTCTCGATTTGCCACATACTCCATGCCCTCCTGTATCTCACCCAGCGGTAGTCGCTTTGTGATAAGCCAGGCAACCGGCACCTTGCCCGAAGCTATCAGTCTGAGCGCCGCCGAGTTCTGGGCAGCAGTAGAGCCGTAAGCACCAACAATGGTAAGTTCCTTATAGTGAATCAGGTTTGTATCTAGAGGAATTTGAGACGTCTCTGGGGGCAATCCTGAAAAGAGACAGAGCCGTCCCCTGGGGGCTAAAAGCTCTGGTAGGGAAGAGACCATAACCTCGGAACAGGCTATGAGGATGACATCAACCCCTCGGCCTCCGGTCTCCTCCTTAACTACCGCCTCGGTATTTTCCCCATTTATGTCAATCTTTCGGTCAATGTCTGCCCGCCCGGCCATTGCCAGGCGAGTCGGTAAGCGTTCAGCAACCAGTACTCGTGAGGCTCCCCTGGCCCGAGCCAGCATGGCGTGAAGCAGACCTATTGGGCCGGCGCCTAAGATGAGCACGGTATCACCCTCAGTGACACCGGCTAGTTGCTGTCCATTTAGACAACTGGCTAACGGCTCGGCCAAGGCTGCCTCTTCGTAACTAACTCCCTCTGGTATAAGGTTCACTCCGTCACCAGCAATGCTCTGCGGCGGTACCATCAGGAACTCGGCAAAACCGCCGTCATGATTAAAACCAATAATGCCGATGTGCTCACACTGGTTGTCGATACCCCGCCGACAGGCTGGGCAGTGACCACAGCATATGCCAGGGAAAATCTGTACCCTGTCGCCGGCTTGGAACATGTCACCCTGGGTGCGGCTCTCAACCACTACCCCCGTGACTTCATGCCCCAGTATGCGTGGGTAGTTCGCATCCCGGTGACCGCGCTGAAACATTTTTACATCGGTACTGCAGATGGAACATGCCTGAGTTTTCACAACAATGCCACCATCTGGGCATAGTGGCGTTGCCACTTCGTCTAGCGTCAGCCGCCCGGGGGCTTTCAAGATAGCTGCTTTCATAAGCTATCCCTCCAATAAATACAAAAAATCCCTAAACTAGATTTAGCTTAGGGATTCTCATCCAATAATAGAAAAATCCCTAAACCGAACTCGGCTTAGGGATTTGCCATCTCCCCCAGCCCTTTTCCCCGAGGCTCTTAATTACTTGTTGGCAGGTCTTCTGGCTCTTAGATCAACCTACTCCTTGACGCCTTCCCGTTTCGCTTAAGCAAAACAGTGGCACTGTATCAAGTTTCGTCCCTAATCACAGCGGCGGGACCGCACCCGACTTTCACGGGTTTCCCTTTTAAGCTTCTATTTCAAAGTACCGACAAGCGCTCTTCTTAAAGAGTCAATATAGCTTATCAAATAATTCAGAATTTGTCAACCAGTACTGGTACCTGATTCTCCCTTGCCCTTCAACGCTTCTATGGTAGCGATGAGCTTCTGGCACTCAGGCATGGTCCGCGGCGCAATACGGATATACTCGGGCAAGCCAAAAGAAGTGCAATCACGAACCAGCATACCATGTCTGAGCAAGGCGGTGTGAAAGGCTTTGGCACTGGCTACTTCTATCAGGAAGAAATTTGTCTTCGATGGAACTACAGTAAAGCCGAGTCGGCAAAGCTCGTCGGTTAGGAACTGCTTTGCCTGCTTGATGTTTAACTCACACCGCTTGAGATGCTCGGTGTTCTTTAGCGCAATAACCCCTGCCTTTTGAGCCACTACATTGACATTCCATGGGGGACAGACCTTGCGTAGATTCTGGATAATCTCCTGGCTGGCGATGGCGTAGCCCAGGCGCAGCCCGGCTAAAGCATAGTCCTTAGTCATAGAACGTAGAATAATCACGTTGCTTCGGGAAATAAGGTCGGCGGAACGCCAGCTTCCCTCAGTAAAAGCGATGTATGCCTCATCCAGGATGAACAAACTATCCCTGCTGGAATCTAAAACCATCTCAACCTGTGGCTGAGAAAGGTATTGACCGGTGGGGTTATTGGGATTACAGATAAAAATCCCTCTGGGGCGGCATTGCCTGATGGTGCTTGCCGTCTCCTCCATCCTAAAGGCAAAGTAGTCTTCAGTTTTTCCCCATTGCTTGAGAATCTTGGCACCGACCACTTGGCAGGCAATCTCGTATTCACCAAAGGTTGGTTCAAGGATTAATACTGAGTCGCCGCGCCCAAAGTATGTGGTAGCAATGAGCCGGATAAGTTCCATGGAGCCGCTTCCGGCTAGGATATTATCTGGAGCTACCCCCAGTTTTTCTGAGAGGCACTGCTTGAGCTCGGTTGACTCAGAATCAGGGTAACGGTCAATGACAATGGTATCAAAAATCTCCTTTATCCCCGGCGGCGGTGGGAAGGGGTTGGAGTTGACGCTAAAATCAATAACTTCCTCGGGAGTAAGCCCCATAGCCTCAAGCTCAGCCCAATTTGGTCCGCCATGAGGACAAATTTTCAGATTTTCTACCTCGGGTTTAGGTTTAGGCAATAATGACAAAGCGAATCACCCCCACTGAGATACATGTCAGGCTCCACAGCAAAGCCACTACAACCATCACCTGAAGCGAAGCGCCAATTGTCTCCGGTGACAGCGGGTAGTGGTTATCACCCAATTTGTAGTGTCCTGTCTTTTCTAGTTGCACCCCCAGGCCGCCAGCAGCAGCGCTCATTACCCAGCCGGCATTGGGGCTTGGTGTCTTGTTGTGGTCACGAAGCATAACTCGCCACGCCCCTGACATATCCTTTTGGCATAGCCAGGCAGCTTTAACTATCATTAAGGCGGTGAGCCTTGCCGGGATAAAATTAATCACATCATCCAGCCTGGCAGCAAACTTGCCTGCATATTCCCATTGCCCACGGTAACCTATCATAGTATCAGCAGTATTTACTATCCTGTAGGCTATAGCTCCAGGCACCCCCAGGATAAGAAAGTAAAATAGGGGAGCCACAAAGCTGTCACAGGTGCTCTCAGCCACTGATTCCAC
>DAOVUZ010000036.1 GCA_030632305.1 Dehalococcoidales bacterium
ACAATCAAGGAGAAAGCCAAGACTGGCGTCACCGCCAAACCCAAAACAATCAAGGAGAAACCCGAAGCCAGCATCACCGAAGAACCCGAAACAATCAAGGAGGAACCCGAAGCCAGCATTACCGAAGAACCCGAAACAATCAAGGAGAAAGCCAAGACTGGCGTCACCGCCAAACCCAAAGCAATCAAGGAGAAAGCCAAGACTGGTGCCACCGAAAAACCCAAAACAAGCAAGGAGGAACCCGAAGCCAGCATCACAGAAGAACCCGAAACAAGCAAGGAGACAACATGAAAGAACTAATAGAATTTATCGCCAAATCAATTGTCAATCTACCTGATGAAGTGGTGGTAACCGAAGAAACCAGCGACCAAGGCATAACGCTCAAGTTGCAGGTTAACGATGAGGATAAGGGGAGAGTTATCGGTAAGCAAGGACGGATAGCTGAAGCCATGCGCACCTTGCTCAGGGTAAAAGCAGCTAAAGCCGGCACCAGAGCTAATCTCGAGATTATCTAAGAAAAATTCTAATAGCCAACCATCCACACCCAGCAATGAAACCATTCGAGCTGGAATTTATAACTATTGGTCAAATCCTCGCCCCCTGGAGCACTAAGGGTAAATTGAAGGTGGAGGTCGTAACCGATTTCCCCCAACGCTTCACCCCCTCTTCCAAGGTTTATATCAACCGACAACCTATGACCATCGACAGCACCGAGTGGCATAAGCGAACAGTAATTATTAAGCTTAACACAGTTGATAGTATTGAAGCAGCTCAAAGTCTCCAAGGGCAACCGATAGAAATACATCATAGCCAGGTCCATCCTTTACCTGAAGGGCAATACTACCATTTTCAAATCATCGGGCTTGAAGTATGGACAACCGGCGGAGAACTACTGGGAAATGTCACCGACATTCTAGCCGCAGACAGCAATGATAACTATGTAGTCCGTGGAGCTAAAGGGGAGATTCTTATCCCTGCTATCGACGATGTAGTAAAATCTATTGACCTGAATAAAGGACACATAGTTATTGAGCCCATCGAGGGCTTGCTGAACTTAAATCAAAAAGCGGCTAAATAAGGTAGCCGCTTCTCCAACGAACGAGGTAGCACTTCGGTGCTGCCTCGGCCCAAGCTATGTTAACTTCATAGCTAAGACTTGCGCTTATCAAAGTCCTCTAAATCAAGGGTGTTAATGAAATCATAGAAAGCCGACATCCTTTTCATATCGTCTTCACTAACCGCCTTGCCATCACTACTACCCGTTTCACTTTCTTGAGGAACAGGTTTACCCGTCTCCTTATCCAGTAGGATGCCTGCTTTATCTAAAACTATTTCCTCGGCATAGATAGGTGCCTCCACCCTCACCGCCAGCGCCAGCGCGTCACTCGGACGAGAGTCAAGCTCCATCTGCCTGCCATCCACATCAAGAATAATCCTGGCATAAAAGGTATCATTCTTAAGGTCGCTGACGATGATAGAGTTGACAGTAGCCCCCAGGGCATCAAGGGCCGAGTGGAGCAAGTCATGAGTTAATGGCCTCGGTACAGTAACACCCTGCAGTCTTACGGCTATGGCATCTGCCTCGGCAGGACCAATCCAGATGGGTAGATAGCGCTCTGCCATTTTCTCTTTTAGAATCACCACTCGTTGATAATTCATCAGGCTAACCCGAATACTATCAATAGTCATCTCTATCATGACAATACCTCCTCTATGTCTCAACCACCATATCTAATTTTACGCTACATCAAACAGCACTGTCAACTACGAATAGTAAATTATTTATCAATTTCAATACCACAAAGTTCCCCCCACATTTAGCTAAAACAACTTACTATGGTATAATAAACAGTAACAAAAGCAAAATTTTGTTATCTTAATTAAAAAAGGAGACGCTATTATGGACCAAGGTCAAAAGAATGTCGTCTGGTTTAACGAGACTACCAAAAAGGACATAGCACTTGTCGGTGGCAAAGGGGCAAATCTGGGTGAAATGGCTAACGCTCATATACCCGTCCCCCCCGGCTTCATTATAACTGCCAACGCCTACTACAACTTTATTAAAAAGTCAGGAATCACCGACAAAATTCTCAGCCTATTAAAACCACTTGACTATAACAACACTAAACAACTTCAACAAATTGCCGACCAGATTAAGCAAGTAATTTTAAACGCCACCATGCCACCGGAATTAGCCAGCGAGATTCAACAGGCCTATAGAAAAATGGGTGAGGGCCTGGTTGCTGTCCGTTCCTCGGCTACTGCCGAAGACCTGCCTGAAGCCTCCTTCGCCGGTCAGCAAAGCACCTTCCTTAATGTAAACGGCGAGAAGGAGGTAGTAGCTGCTGTTCAAGAGTGCTGGGCATCCCTGTTCGAACCACGAGCTATCTTCTACCGCCACCAACAAGGTTTTGACCCCTTTAATGTTGGCATCGCTGTCCCCATCCAAAGAATGGTCCAATCTCAGGCTTCTGGAGTTATGTTCACCATAGAACCGATGACCAGTGACCAAAGCAAGATTACTATTGAGGCTGTTTACGGACTTGGTGAAGCTATTGTTTCAGGGGAGGTAGAAACCGACCTGTATATTGTAGACAAAGAAGACTTAAGAATCAGCGTTAAAAATATTGGCAATCAAGACTGGGAACTGGTTAGGAATCTAGCCAGTGGTGATGACAATGCCAATATTAAGGTGCCGCTACAGCCCTCGCGGCAAACCCAACAAAAATTAGCTGATGATGACATAATTGCCCTAGCCAAGATAGGGAAACGCATTGAGGATTTATATCAATTCCCCCAAGATATAGAATGGGCGCAAGAGGATAAAGAAATCTTTATCGTCCAAACTCGCCCGGTAACTACTATCAAGGCAGAGGCAGTAACCGAGGTCTTACCCGAAATCAAAGCCACTGTGCTTCTGTCGGGAAGAGCCGCTAGCCCAGGCATGGCATCAGGACCAGTCAAGATAGTATATGAATCTTCCCAGATAGATGAGGTAGAAAACGGTGATATCCTGGTTGCCAAAATGACCTCCCCCGACTTTGTGCCAGCAATGAAAAGGGCGGTGGCTATTGTAGCTGAGCGCGGGGGCAGAACCTCACACGCCGCTATTGTTAGCCGAGAGCTAGGCATCCCCTGTGTTGTTGGTGCAGAAGGAGCAGTAACTACCTTGACTAATGGACAGATAATCACTGTAGATGGCTCGCAGGGTAAAGTCTATGAGGGCAGAGTGGCAGAGGAAAAATCGGCTGTCCCTACCGCTGTTCCCAGGAGAAAAATCAAGACAAAGACAAAGCTTTATGTAAATCTGGCTCAGCCTGAGCTAGCTGAGACAGTGGCATCTCGTAATGTAGATGGCGTAGGCTTGCTCCGAGCCGAATTCATGATTTCCCAGATTGGTGTCCATCCCCGCTATATGATTAGCCAGAACCAAGGCAACGAGTTTGTCGATAAGCTCGCCCAGGGCATGAATACCTTTGCCCAAGCCTTTAACCCGCGCCCGGTAGTTTATAGAACCACCGACTTCAAGACCAATGAGTATAGAGAGCTTACCGGCGGACAGGAATACGAGGAGGTGGAAGAGAATCCTATGCTCGGTTATAGAGGATGCTCTCGCTATATCAAGGAACTTGACGTGTTTAAACTGGAAATAGAAGCTATAAAGAAGGTGAGACAGAACTACTCTAATCTATGGGTTATGATTCCTTTTGTGCGAACTATCAATGAAATGACGGAAGCCAAGAACTTCCTGGAATCTCAGGGGCTGGAGCGCTCTGCTGACTTCAAGCTGTGGATGATGGTTGAGGTTCCATCCAATATCTTCCTTATGGAAAAATTCCTTGAAATTGGCATTGACGGCATCTCCATCGGCTCAAATGACCTGACCCAGCTCATCCTCGGAATTGACCGGGATAGCCAAAAATTAGCCGAGACCTTTGACGAACGAAATGAGGCAGTGCTTATTGCCCTGGAAAGGGCGATTAAAGTAGCAAAGAGCAGGGGAGTCACCTCTTCTATTTGTGGGCAGGCACCATCAGTATACCCCGAACTTACTGAAAAACTGGTAGAGTGGGGCATTACCTCAGTTTCAGTAAGCCCTGATATGATTGACACCACCAGAGAGATAATTGCCAAAGCTGAAGAGAGACTAAAATGCAGTGATTAGTCGACTTAATATTCGCCAGATGACTGAAGAACGGGAGGAAAGCCTTTCCCCTCATGCCACAAAAAGTAAATTGTCACGGGGCAGGCTTAAATATGAAGAGCCGTGCCCGGTGCGCACCGCCTTCCAGCGTGACCGAGACCGCATTATCCACGCCAAGGCATTCCGTCGTCTCAAGCATAAGACACAGGTCTTCATTGCCCCCCAAGGTGACCACTATGTAACCCGACTCACCCACACCCTGGAGGTGTCGCAAATAGCTCGTACTATAAGCCGTGCCCTGAACCTTAATGAAGATTTGACTGAGGCAATCGCCCTAGGTCATGACTTGGGTCATACCCCTTTCGGTCACGTCGGCGAGGAGGTGTTAAATGAGCTCTATCACCAGGGATTCAGACATAATGAGCAGAGCTTGAGAGTAGTTGAACTTTTAGAAAAAGATGGTCAGGGGCTTAATCTTACCTGGGAAGTGAGAGATGGTATTGTTAATCACTCTAAGACCAGAGCAGATATCCTGGGAGAGGACTCAGGAAAAGCAAACACCCTGGAGGGGCAGGTGTGTCAAATTGCCGATGCTATTGCCTATATCAACCATGATATTGGAGACGCCATAAGAGCTGGCATCATCACCGAGAACGATTTGCCACTCTCACCCATTACTATATTGGGCCGCTTCCATTCACAACGCATCAATGCTATGGTCTGTGATATTATTGAGCACTCATGGGCAACCAGGGATTCTGCTAACGAAAATCCTGCTATAGGTATGAGCCCCAGAATTCTTGAGGCAACCAATAACCTCCGTGAATTTCTTTTTAAACAGGTATACGAGCCAAAAGACAGGGCAGCTGATAAGGCAAGAGAGGTAATTCGCCTATTATATCAATACTTCGTTGAACATAAAGACAGACTGCCACCGGAATATTGTTTTTATAGTGATGACACGGAGCGGAGGGTAGTTGACTATATCGCCGGCATGACCGACCAATACGCCCTCAGGATGGCTGAAGAGCTGCCATTAACCGAAGACAAGGCTAAACAAGAAATTACTAAAAAAGAGCGAAGGGGTAAAACTCCTCCGCAACTAACCCTCCCATTCTCCTTTAAAGGCAAGGCTAAATAACAAATTATTAAGGGTAGCCTGAAGGTTATTAAGGGAAGTGTGAAGGGGCTTTGTCTCTTCGCACCCAATGCTTCCCCTTCCCCTTAATAAGGGGAAGGGGATAAAGGGGATAGGGTTACAAAATAATAAGATGGGTGTTATCGACGAAGTAAAGCAAAGAACAGATATCGTTGAGGTTATTAACCAGTATACCAAATTGACCAAGGCAGGACGAACCTTCAGGGGGCTATGCCCGTTTCACTCTGAAACGCGCCCTTCGTTCTTTGTCTACCCTGAACAGCAGAGCTGGCATTGCTTTGGCGCCTGTAATACCGGTGGCGATGTCTTTTCCTTTATTATGAAAAAACAGGGCATTGACTTCGGCGAAGCCCTACGTCTTCTCGCCCAAAAGACAGGGATTACCATCCCCTCAAGATTTGAGCCGGATACCGGAAAAGATGAGAGGGAAAGGTTATATCAAGTTAATGAGGCGGCTGCCCAATATTTCCATAATTTGCTCCTCAACTCTCCTGCAGGAGAAAAGGCAAGAAGCTATTTAGCCAGCCGAGGTCTGCCACCGGAAACCATAATCAACTTCCAGTTAGGCTTCAGTTTGGATAGCTGGGAAGCTCTAAAGCAATACCTGATGGAGAGAGGCTATACCGGGGACGAACTACTGACCACAGGTTTAATAATAGAGGCAGAAGCAGACAAAACTCATGACCGATTTCGCAATCGGTTAATGTTCCCCATATATGATATCAGAGGACACATTACCGGTTTCGGGGCACGGGTGCTTGATGATTCGCTACCTAAATACCTCAACTCGCCACAGACGCCCCTCTTTGACAAGAGCAGTAGCGTGTATGGCATAAACCTTGCCTCGTCAGCTATTAGACAACAAAATATAGCAGTAATTGTCGAGGGCTATATGGATGTTATCACCGCCCACCAGAATGGCTTCAATAATGTTGTTGCCTCTATGGGAACCGCACTTAATGAGAAGCAGGTCAGCACTCTAAAGAAGCTAACCAAAAATATGGTTTTAGCTCTTGATGCTGATGCCGCTGGGGAAGAGGCTATGCTACGGAGCGTTAGCTATGAAAATACCATTGATTCCGAGGTGAAGGTCATCATCCTCCCTGGAGGAAAAGACCCCGATGATGTTATTAAACAAGATGCAAAACTCTGGCAAGAGCTAGTAGAAAAAGCTGTGCCAATAATCGACTACAATTTTAACATGATTTCCGCTAAACTCGATTTGACCACTTCCAAGGGTATGTCTTCGACTGCCTACAGCCTATTTCCCATTATTGATGGGATAAAGGACGAGATACGCCTAGACCACTACATGACAAAACTATCTCAATTGATAAAAATCGACCGTCGCAAGTTGGAGGCTGCTTTTGCGGCATACAGAGCAAAGAAAAAGACGAGGAAACCAACAGAGAAACCCAAAACTCCTGGCGGCTACACATTCCTCTCCAGCCCCGTTGAGGAATACTGTCTTACCCTTATGCTCCAGCACCCGGAGCTTAAAGATAGCTGTCAGGGTCTTCTAGCTGAATACTTCGAAAATACTGAAAACCGTGAAATCTTTACCGCCTGGCAGCAAGTCGGAGACCTACCATCACTTAAGGCGGAGCTTGATACTACAATTTGGGAGCACCTTGATTCGCTAATAACCAGGAACTTACCCCCCGCCAGTCAAACAGAGCGCCAATATTCCTTTACCGACTGCATTCTGCGGCTACGGGAAAAGTTCCTTAGAAATTTGGAGGAAAAGCAAGCAAAGGTACTAGCCCTAGAAGCCGAATCAGGGGGCAATGCTGCCGAGCTGGCCAAGCTTCAGGAGCAGGGGATAGAAGTCAGTATCCAACTGGGGGAGGTTTTTGCTCAAAAGGGTCAGAGGAGGTCAGGAGCAAAGGAGGTGAGGAATGAACTTAAAGAATAATGACAACCCGGGATGGTTGTCACCCCAAAATCAGGATGATGAGGAATTACCTCCAGATGAAAAAACAAGCGCTGAGTCTGAATCGGAAGTGCCAGATGTTTCGCCCATCTCTCCTCCCGAGTCTGAGGAGGAAA
>DAOVUZ010000112.1 GCA_030632305.1 Dehalococcoidales bacterium
CATAACTGGTTAGGAAAGGCGGAAGTGGCTCAGTGGTAGAGCATCTCCTTGCCAAGGAGAGGGTCGCGAGTTCGAATCTCGTCTTCCGCTCCAACGAAGTGGGTGAGAGTGGGGCGACGTAGCCAAGTGGATAAGGCGGGGGTCTGCAAAACCCCTATTCAGCGGTTCGAATCCGCTCGTCGCCTCCAATTCATTTGCCGGGGTGGCGGAATCGGCAGACGCAGCGGACTTAAAATCCGCCGGAGTAATCCTTGTGGGTTCGAGTCCCACCCCCGGCACCAGCTGGGAAAAGTCAAGATAATGAAATGGCATTAAGTAAACTTGATAAACTTCGCCCCTTTATTCTAATAGCTACCGTCTTTTTGGGGTTCCTTGCTGGAACGGTCTTTGTTGAATTTAGTAAATATTCTGACTCCATCCTCCATATTGCTATCATTGTGCTTATCTATAGTGTAATGCTTGGTGTCCCTCATACAAGAATCTGGAATGCTTACAAAAACCTCCGCTTTTTTGGTATCGCCTGGTTTGTGAATTTTGTTATTATTCCGCTCATTGCCTGGGTTTTAGCGCTTATCTTTCTGGGGGCATATCCAGCCATTTTTGTTGGATTTATTCTATACCTAGTCACACCGTGTACAGATTGGTTTTTAGTTTTTACCTCTATGGCAAAAGGTGATGTTCCCCTAGGACTGGCATTATTGCCCACAAACTTAATTCTACAAATTCTGCTCATTCCAGTCTATTTGCTTTTATTTGCAGGAAAAATTGTTCCCTTTCAATTTGGAGCTTTTCTTGAAACATTATTGGTTTTCATTTTACTACCATTTATATTATCAATACTTACTCGTGTGATTTTATCAGCAATAAAAAGTCACCAATGGGCCTACGAGTTCATAGACACTATCGTTTCACCATTTCAGCTCGTAACCTTAACAGTGGTAATCTTCACTATGTTTGCCGGACAAACCAAAATCATTTTAGACAATGTTGGACCTTTATTGCTAATATTTATTCCGATAATAATCTTCTTTATTGCATCTTTCATAATGGCGCAATTTGTCAGTAGGAGTTTCCATCTTCCCTACAAAGAGTGCGCTCTGTTGACATGCACCACAGCAGCCAGAAACTCCCCTTTGGGTCTAGCCATAGCCATCGGTCTTTTTCCTGAGCAACCGCTCCTACACGTAGCAATTATTATTGGAGTATTAATCGAATTACCAGTTTTAGTACTCGTGGTACGCTTATTAGAGACCGTACGCATCAGGTTGTATCATGAAAGGGCTGAAGCAATATAACGCTCGCCAACAGAAACTCGCCGCCAACACCTTTTACCAGCTAGGAGCTAAAGCCGGGAACTGATTTTGTTAAGAGAAGGCAGTTGGCTCATACTTCGGGAGCAGGAAGCGTTTAGCCTTACTTTCTCTTTACCACCCTGCGAACTGCCCGCTCAATATCTTTAGCTACCAGCCCATACCTCTGAAGAAGCTCGACAAACTTGCCTGATTTGGCATAGGTATCCTTAATAGCTACAAACTCCATCGGCACTGGACGGTGTCTGGCTACCACCCGGGCTACAGCGCTTCCCAGACCGCCATGCTCCAGGTGCTCTTCAGCAGTAACAATAGCCCCGGTTTCAGCGGCAGCCTTAATAATTGCTGCCTCATCAATGGGCTTGAGGGTAGACATGTTCAATACACGGCAATCTATGCCTTCCCGCCTCAAGTTTTCAGCGGCTTTCAGTGCCTCGGCTACCATAAGACCAACGGCTATAACAGTAGTGTTTGTGCCTTGCCTCATAGTTACCGCCTTACCCAGCTTGAAACGGTGGTTACGGTTATAGACCGGCGGTGTTTTAGGACGGCACAGCCTGATATAAAAGGGGCCATAGCTGGTAGCAGCTACCCTTACTGCCTGGGCAGCTTCAATAGCGTCAGCAGGGACGACAACAGTAAACCCGGGCAGAGAGCAAATCAGAGCCAGGTCTTCAATAGCTTGATGTGAGGTGCCATCTTCGCCGACACTAACGCCGCCGTGGGTGCCAACCAGTTTAACATTGAGCCCGGGCTGAGCAATAGACATGCGAACCTGGTCAAAGCAACGGCCGGGGACAAAAACGGCGAAGGTGCTGGCAAAGGGGACCTTGCCTGAGGCGGCTAAGCCAGCGGCAATGACCACCATGTTCTGCTCGGCGATACCGCAGTCAAAGAAGCGGTCGGGAAACTCGCTGGCAAAAAATTGGGTCATGGTTGACCGGGAAAGGTCG
This sequence comes from Dehalococcoidales bacterium, assembly GCA_030632305.1. GTDB lineage: Bacteria > Chloroflexota > Dehalococcoidia > Dehalococcoidales > DAOVUZ01 > DAOVUZ01. Next base: position 2,264 of record DAOVUZ010000112.1, read on the forward strand.
GCATCCAGCACCACAATATCCCGGTTCCCCTTACCCAGCTCAACCAGGGTCTTGCCATAGGCTTCCCTCATGGAAACTTCTTGGGGCATTTCTATTCCAGTTCCTTCAGGGCTATCTCCACTTCCTCAGCATTTGGTGCCTTGCCGTGAAAATCGGGGTTATTCTCCATAAAGCTGACCCCCTTGCCCTTAACAGTATGGGCAATAATAACAGTGGGTTGCCCTTTAACCAATTTTGCCTGTTCCAAGGCTGAAGTAAGCTGTGAAAGGTCGTGCCCATTAACCTCAATAACATGCCAGCCAAAGGCTTGCCATTTTCTACTAAATGGGTCAAGGTTCATAACATCACGGTTCCAGCCATCAATCTGCAGTCCATTGTTATCCACGATAGCTACCAGGTTATCCACCTTGAAGTGGGCGGTAGCCATAGCCCCTTCCCACACCTGCCCCTCATCACACTCGCCATCCCCCAGTAGAACGTAAACACGGTAGCTCTGTAAATTGAGGCGACCAGCCAGTGCCACACCAATAGCAAAGGATAATCCCTGCCCCAGGGCACCGGCTGACATCTCTACTCCAGGGGTAACTGTCCGGTCAGCATGACCCTGAAGGCAACTATCTAGCTGCCTGAGAGTGGTTAACTCATCCACCGGGAAGTAGCCACACTCA
>DAOVUZ010000063.1 GCA_030632305.1 Dehalococcoidales bacterium
ATCAGCCTTGATTCTACTCATAATGAACAATCTTTTGTAAACAGAATATGTGTTGCTTGTATTTCTTGTTGTGTGTTATAATTGAAAACAAAATTTTTAGGGGAACAAATGGTATCTGAAGAGAAAAAAGAGGAAGCATTAAAGGAAGAATCAAAGGTAGAAGATAAACGGTTGCGAGACTACGAGCTGGTACTAATTATTAGCCCAGAGGTTGTGGACGAGGCTCTTGATACTACAATAAAAAGTGTAAGCCAGTTTATTACAGAGAAGGGTGGTATTGTTTCCGAAGTGGAACAATGGGGGAAAAAGAAGCTAGCCTATCCAGTGGAACATTTTATGGAGGGTAGTTATGTGTTGACTCGGTTTAAATTGGAGCCTGTATTGAGTAAAGAGCTGGAAACGAAGTTGAAAATGTCTGAGGAGGTTCTGCGGCATCTGTTGATAAGACTGAGCAATTGAGCAGGGGAGATGCCTGTCTCGCCCAGATATTGGGGGAAGGGTAAGGAGGTTTAAGGAAATGTTGAGCTTAAATAAAGCGATGATTATAGGTAATGTTGGGACTGAACCTGAGATGCGCTTTACCCCTAATGGTAATCCGGTAACCTCATTTTCGGTTGCTACTAACCGGGTATATACCACTCCCGATGGTGAACGCAGACAAGAGACGGAGTGGTTTAGTGTAGTTACCTGGAACCGGCTGGCTGAGAATTGCAACCAGTTTTTAACTAAGGGTCAGCGTGTTTACGCTGAGGGCAGGCTACATACACGCACATGGGAGGGCCAGGATGGGCAGAAGCATTCTCGACTCGAGATAATAGCCAACAGGGTGATATTTCTTGATAAGCGGGCAGCAGTTCCTTTTTCTGAGGAGAGGGCTGAGGAAGGTGAGGTTGGTGAGGGTGGTGAGGTTGGCGAGGTTGGCGAGGTTGGTGAAGTCGGTGAGTTGGCGCCGGAGGACATCCCGTTTTAGGTAGAATTAGAATTTAGGGAAGTTGTGACTAATGGCTAGAGTGAAACCCAGTAAAGTGAAGAGTAAAAGGTGGGGTGGGGCACGATATGTACCCAAGCGCAAGTTTTGTTCCTTTTGTAGTGATAAGGTTGAAGTGATAGACTATAAAGACCCCTCGAAATTGTGTAGCTACATCAGTGAAAGAGGAAAGGTTAAGCCCCGTCGTAGAACTGGTAATTGTGCCAAGCACCAGCGTGCGGTGGCGGTGGCGATAAAGAGGGCACGTCACTTAGCTTTACTACCATATGTGCCAGCTCATATCCGTAAGACAGGGGGCGTTGGCATACGCGATTAGTTTGATGCTTAGTTAACCTATTCCCTTCTTGGCAACCTACTTTTTTTGGGGGGGAATTCGTCTAATTTACCTCTGCTAAACCTTCTTTAGGTCACATTGACGGTTGAGAGGTGATGGAATTATAATCACTTCAATTTATTAAGGAGTTAGGGTGCCGAAAAGAACTTATCAACCAAAGAGGATTCCGAGGAAGCGCGAGCATGGTTTTCGGGCGAGAATGAGCACCCGCGGTGGGCGAGCAGTCCTAAGAGCAAGGCGACTGAAGGGTCGTAAGAGATTGACTGTAGTATGAAATAGTAAGCAGCCCCTTTACCGGTAAAGTGGTTAAGTGTGGGAATAGTGAGAGGAGAAGGATACCTTACTAAGCGAGACCAGTATGCATTGGTCTATAATAAGGGCAGCTCGTGGATGAGTAATGTGGTAGTAATGAAGACTTTACCTAACAATCTAAACTTATCCAGGTATGGGCTTTCGGTTAGCAAGCGGGTAGGCAAGGCGGTAACGAGAAACAGGGTCAAGCGTTTGCTTCGTGAAATATTACGACTAACACCCCTTGAGCCGGGATGGGATATCGTATTTATTGCCCGTCTCAGGGCAGCCAGTGCCAATTATGCTGAGCTTGAGAAATCGGTTGTTGGTTTATTATCCCGAGCCCGGTTATTAAGGAGGGAGCATGAAGGGGTTTGCCTTAAAATTTATTAGATTTTATCAGTTAATTCTATCGCCGGTTATGCTACCATCCTGCCGCTTTACCCCGACTTGCTCTCAATATACTTATGAAGCCATTTCAGAGTTTGGTTTGGTTAAAGGGGTGTGGCTCGGAGTGAGGCGACTAGCTCGTTGCCACCCTTTTCACCCCGGTGGTTATGACCCTGTGCCATGATACCCGGTATTAATTCTGTCTATTTTAGGGGGAGTAAGTGAGTGTGGATTAAGCATAATAAAGTGTTATTAGGTAAGGCGTTGTTTCTGTTGGTTATACTCCTCTTAGGTGGGGTAACTGTTCTCGGCTGTCTTCCAGGTGGCCAGCCTGAGGGGTGGCCGGGGGGGGTGGTAGCTGATAACACTCTATTCGTGGGTTCTATGAAGGGTAAGCTCGTCGCCCTGAATAAATCAGATGGTAGTCGCCTGTGGGAAGTTACCCTGGAAACAGCAAGGGAAAGCAGTGGCTTTGGCTGTGCGTCAGAAATTACAGAAGCACCTATCTATGGCACTCCAGTGCTGGATGGGGATTTGATTTATGCTGGCGGCTATAATGGTAAGATTTATGCCATTAGTTGGAGCAAGAGAGCAAGGGAGTGGAGATATCCCAGCGGAGAAGGCGACTATCTACAACCCATTGTTGGAGGAGTGGTTGTCTCTGGGGGCAAGGTCTATTTTGGCTGCTCTGATGGTAAAGTCTATGCTCTGGATGCTGGTACTGGGGATTGGGAGTGGGAGTTTCAGACAGGGGATAAGATTTGGTCAACACCGGCTATTGATGGCAATACCCTGTACATTGGCTCCTTTGATAAGAAGCTCTATGCTATAGATACAACAACTGGTGAAGAAAAGTGGAGTGAGCCTTTTGAGACCGAGGGGACTATTGCCTCTACCCTGTTAGTCTATGACGGCACGGTTTATATTGGTTCTTTTGATAGACATCTCTATGCTATAGATGCCACCAGTGGAGAACAAATCTGGCAGTTCCCGGTTGATGATGAGGCTGAGAACAATCCTGGAAATTGGTTCTGGGCAAAGCCGGTTATTTATAATAATACTATTTATGCCGGAAATCTTGATGGCAAGGTTTATATCTTAAATGCTGGAACCGGTGCTGAGGTGGTAGATGCCATTGACCTGGGAAGCCCCATTTCCTCATCACCAGTTTTGGCTGGTAATTCAATCGTTGTTGCTGCAGAGGGAGGAGTGGTATATGCTATAGACACTGCCAGTAATGAGCAGAAGAGGCTAGTCGACCTGGAAGAAAAGGTATTTGCCTCCCTTTTCACCAGTGACGGGGTGGTTTATGTTCATACTGATGAGGATAGTCTTTATGTTGTGGATGTGCAGACTGGAGCGATACAGGAATTCAACATCAGGTAGTAAGTGAGGTAACTTTCGTTGGGAATAATTGGGGGAATATGGACTGCAGTTGCTATGCAGCCGATGATAAACATCCTTATTGTGATGTCTAGTTGGCTGTTTGGTAGCTTTGGGCTGGCTATTATTGGGCTGACAATTGTTGTTCGGGGTTTGATGTTTCCACTTACCATTAAGCAGCTTCGGGCGACCAAAGCCATGCAATCACTTCAACCAAAGATTGCCGAGCTTCAGAAGAAGTATGGTAAGGATAATAAGGATAAACTGGCTAAAGAGCAGATGAGGCTGTATAAGGAATCGGGGGTAAGTCCTGCCGGTTGCGTACTGCCCATGCTAGTCCAACTGCCGGTGTGGATAGCCCTCTTTTGGTCAATTATGAGGGTTTTAGCGATAACCCCTGAGCAATTTCTCGGTCTGTCTCAGTATCTTTATTCCTGGCCGGTAGTGTATTCTGTGTTACCCCTAAGTAACGAATTCATTGGGTTAAACCTGGCTGAAGGTAATATTCTTTTAGCCATCGTGGTTGGGTGCACAATGTGGGCGCAGCAGAAGATGGTGGTTGCCCCTTCTGCCGACCCTAAACAGAAGGCTCAGAGCCAGATGATGCTGTGGATGATGCCACTGATGTTTGGTTTCCTTAGTTTAACACTTCCTAGTGGTCTGGCTCTATACTGGACGGTGTCAAATGGTATTACCATTATTATCCAATATTTTGTTACCGGCTGGGGGGGCTTGGCTGGGTTGATAGCTCGGAAGCCATCTATCAGGGATAAATTGGCAGCTCGGAAGCCACCTGTCACAGATAATTTGGTGGCTAGGAAGCCATCTATTATAGATAAATTGATAGCTTGGAGGCCATCTATCAGGGATAGAAAGTATAAGGAGCGTATTGCTAAAGTAGAGGAAGCACCTTCAGCGGATGCTGGTATTGCTGAAGTAAGTTCGGCACAAGAAGAGCAATCAGGCTATGAAGAACCTGGGGATAAGCAGCAAGACAGTGGAGGAGGCCATCTAGCACGCCTTAAAGCAATTAGGCGTCAGCCGAGAAAAGGTAAAGGTCATCGTCGTAAGAGAGTATAGACCTGGCATTCTCTGGGTCAGGGTGCTGAGAAGGTCAGGATTAGAGTGAGTTCATTTATGTCCATACCTGAGGAAGAGAGTGATATAGCTGAGGCAGCTAAGAGTATCTTAGAGAGGTTGCTTGCTGAGATGGGGGTGGTGGCTTCTGTTATACTTCAGGCTAAAGCTTCTATTGAGGGGGAGGAGGGGGCTACTGCCCCCATTGCTCTTAATATAGAGGGTGATGACCTGGGTATATTGATTGGGTGGCGTGGGCAGACCCTTTCTTATTTACAGTATATTGTTAGGCTTATTGTAAGTCATCAGACACAGGCCTGGATGCCGATAATTATTGATGTTGAAGGGTACAAGCAGCGCCGCTATGAAGCATTGCAGGCTTTAGCCTGGCGTTTGGCAGAGCAGGTAAAGGTTAGGGGAGTACCATTTTCATTAGAGCCGATGTCGGCTTATGAGAGGCGTATTATCCACCTTAGTCTAGCTGACTACCCTGATGTTACCACTCAGAGCATTGGTGAG
>DAOVUZ010000053.1 GCA_030632305.1 Dehalococcoidales bacterium
CAGTTATTTGTCACCGCCCATGAAATACAGCCCGAATGGCATGTCAGGATGCAGGCCGCCTTCCAGAAGTCCACCCATAACGCAGTATCGAAAACAGTCAACTTCCCCCAGGAGGCGACCACGGAAGACATAGCCAAGGTATATATGATGGCTTACCAGGAGGGGCTAAAGGGAATAACCATTTACCGGGATAGAAGCCGTGAGTCACAGGTGTTGAGCACAGGCAAGGTAGAAAAGGTGGAGGGTGCCGGGCTTACCCCCAGGAAGAGGACAAAGGTAACCTCTGGCATAACTGAGAGAGTAACCACCGGCTGCGGCTATATCTATGTAACCGTTAACTCTGATGAGCATGGGATATGCGAGGTCTTCTCCACCCTGGGTAAAGCTGGCGGCTGTGCCTCAGCCCAACTTGAAGCCACCTGCCGGCTTATTTCCCTGGCGCTGAGGTCCGGAATAGATGTCGCCTCCGTGGTAAGACAGCTTCGCGGTATCCGCTGCCCGTCCATTGCCTGGGAAGAAGGTAAGGCAGTTCTCTCCTGTGGCGATGCCATTGCCAGTGTTCTGGAAAAACATATAAAGGGTAATACTGGTGGTGATGGCAATCACGGCGGTGGTACGGTGAATAAGCCGGAAGGTTATGGCTTAGCCAGGAATATAGCCGGGCAGTGCCCCGACTGCGGCAATCTTCTGGTCTATCAGGAAGGCTGCTTCATCTGCCCCAGCTGCGGGTACACCAAGTGCTGAATGGGAAAGAGACTTACAAACCTTTCGCCCACTTTACCGCATTCAGGAAGACCTGGAAGCCATCGCCGTGCTCTTTGGCGCCCTGCCTCGTCCACTGCGGGTGCTGGGTGCCCCGAATATAGCGCTCCGGGTGCGGCATCAAGGCAAAAATACGCCCCGAGGCATCACAAATACCGGCAATATTGCCTGCCGAACCATTAGGGTTATATGGATAGCCAGCTTTGTTGTCTCCCTGCTCATCAGCATAATACACGACTACATTTAACTCAGGCAGGACCTCGGAGTCAGCCACCACCTTGCCCTCAGCATGGGCAACGGGCAGATACATACTATCTATCCCCTTGGTAAACAAGCAGGGGCTATCCTTATTCACCCGCAGATAGACCCAGCGACACTCAAATTTACCCGAATCATTGGCGACCACGGTTAATGGTGGCGAACTGCCATTTGATAGCCGGGGTAAAATGCCGGCTTTCACCAGCACCTGAAAGCCATTACAGATACCCAGGATTAGCCCACCACCTTCAATAAACCTCAGTATATCTTCACCGAGCTTCAGCCTCAGCTCATTGGCCAGCACCTTGCCCGCAGCAATATCATCACCGTAGGTAAAACCGCCGGGAACAACCAGTATCTGGTAGTCGGAGAGTCGCTGTTGACCACGAATTAGCTGGTTAATATGAACCGAGGTCGCTACTGCTCCCGCCTGCTGGAAGGCAAAGGCAGTTTCAGCATCACAGTTTGTCCCCGGGGCTCGCAGTATCAGTGTCTTTACTTTACCCATTGGTTTCTACCAGCGAAGGGGCTTCTGCCACGCCTCCTTCAATTCATTAATAGGGGTAGCCACAACCTTCCTGCCATCCACTCCATATACCTCCAGCACCTCGGTATCGGTAACCTGACCGACAGCCGCTAGGCTGGCGCCGCTCATTACCTGTTCAAACTCGCCCTTGCTCTCTGGCGCTATCTCAACCAAGAACCGGCTGTTCGATTCGGAGAAGAGTATGAAGTCATCCCTGTCTACAGGCTCACCCAGTGGAACGGATTTCAAGGAAATGGTCGCTCCCAGTCCCCCGGCAAATGCCATCTCGGCAACAGCGACCCCGATGCCGCCATCGCTACAGTCATGACAGGCTCTAACCAGGCCCTTCTCAGTAGCCAGGCTCAACCTATCCATCAGTTCCCTGGCACGCCGGGGATTTACCTTGGGCACATTATTCCCCATAAAACCATGAGTTCCAAAATATCCCGACCCTCCAAGCTCATTCTGGGTGGTGCCAGCAATATAAATCAGGTCACCGACTTTCTTGAAATCCATTGATACCGCTCGATTCACATCTTCCATAACGCTGATGGCAGAAATGAGCAGGGTGTGGGGGATAGATATAATCCTGCCATTGGATTCAAACTCGTTATTAAGGCTATCCTTACCCGAAATGAAAGGGGTCTCATAGGCAGTCGCCATATCGTAGCACGCCTGAGCCGCCCTGACTAAAGCCCCCAGCATATCCTGTCGGTCGGTATTACCCCAGCAGAAATTATCAAGCAAAGCTACCTGGCGTAGATTACCACCAACGGCTACAATCTGACGCAGCGCCTCATCAATGACTGACGCCGCCATCCAGTAGGGGTCTATCTCTCCATATTTAGGGTTTATGCCATTGGCGACGATTACCCCCATTTCAGAACCTAAAATCGGTCTGATAATAGCGGCATCGCCCGGTCCATCATTATTCTTTCCCACCAGAGGCTTGAGGACACTAGCCCCCTGTACCTCATGGTCGTACTGGCGTATAACCCATTCCTTGCTACATACATTCCACGAGCCAAGAATTTGAAGTAAAGCCTCACCTAAATCCGGTGGCTTAGCCAAGTCAGGCTCAGCATACTGTGGTTGCTCCCACACTGCCTCTCTCTTCACCTGGGGATAACCCTTATGTAAGAATTCCATATCAAGGTCACCCACCAAGTTCCCGTTATAGAAAAGCTGAAGTCTTAAGTCATCAGTGAACTCACCAATGACTGCCGCCTCTACATTTTCGCCGGCAAAAAGGTTTAATAATTCGTCGATACAGTCTGGTGGGACAGCCAGCACCATTCGCTCCTGAGATTCCGACACCCATATTTCGGTGTAAGACAGCCCGGCATATTTCAGCGGAACTTTATCCAGGTAAACCCGCACCCCGGTTTCGGCAGCCATCTCGCCTACTGCCGAGGAAAGCCCCCCACCTCCACAGTCAGTTATCCGACAATACAGTCGGCGGTCTCTGGCCTGAAGTAGAACATCAATAAGCCTCTTCTCCACAATGGGATTGCCAATCTGAACCGAGCTATAAGAAACGGTGGTTGACTCCTCAGTAAGCTGCTCCGAGGCAAAGGTTACCCCGTGTATTCCATCCCTTCCCGTTCTGCCCCCGACCAATACCACTAAATCACCAGCCTGCTGCTGACCTCGCTGAGCAAGGTCTTTCGGCAGCAGTCCCAGTGTTCCACAGAAGACAAGGGGGTTAGCAATATAGCGCTCATCAAAGAGTATAGCCCCGTTAAGGGTAGGTATCCCCAGACGGTTGGCATAGTCAGCCACCCCAGCCCGAACCCCCTTAAAAATACGACGCGGATGTAAAACACCCTTGGGTAGTTTCTCATAAGGGAAATCAGGGGGAGCAAAACAGAATACATCTGTGTTCAATATAGGCTTGGCACCTAACCCGGTGCCGAGGGGGTCGCGAACCACACCACCTATCCCTGTGGCTGCCCCTCCGTAGGGCTCAACTGCCGACGGGTGATTATGGGTCTCAACCTTGAAACACAGTGCCCAGTGACCATCAAAATCAATTACCCCGGCATTATCCTCAAAAACAGAAAGGCACCACGGCTTAGCCAGCTCCTCGGTTGCCTTCATAATAGTAGCCTTGAGCAGGTTATCTATAGTGGTGGTACCAAACCTGATTTTGCCTTTAAATGTCTTGTGGACGCAGTGCTCGGACCAGGTCTGTGCCAGTGTCTCCAGTTCAGCGTCAGTCGGGTTTCGCCCCTGCTGGTGGAAATAGGCAATAATAGCCTGGAGTTCATCATCGGTAAAGCCAAATCGCTGCCTGACCTGGGAAAACCCGGCATTATCTAATTCCAGAATGTCTACCTGATTTAACCTGAATCTATACTGGGGGTTCTCAGGAAACCCGAAGTGCTCCGGCTCAACTACATGCTGGATAATCGGGTTTACCAGAAGCCTATCGCATATAACCTGTAACTGATATTCATCCGGTCGCCCCTGAAGTAAGTATCGTCGGACTGTTTTAACCACCCTGACACCACCCATACCTAGGTCCTGGAGCGCTTTCATAATAGTTTCCTCGACCGGGTCAGTAACACCAGCATTGTAAGCAACCTCAATAGTATGGGATTGCTTATCAACCTCACCCCCTTTATCCCCCTCGACGACATCAGTGGCGGGGGTAAAATACTGGTATTCTTGAGTCACCGGGTCGGCGAGAAGGCTTCGGCAGATAAGGTTCAACTCATCAGGCGATAAATCGGCATCCAGCCAGTATATGTCCGCTACCTGAACATTGGAGACGGTTGTTATTCCCAGGTCACATATATCCCTGACCAGACCAAGCCCTCTGGCATCGGGCAGGTGACTCTTTAAGCAGACTTCCACTCTATGCATTGAATAACACCCATACATCAACTGGAGAAAATCTCAGAAGGCTAATCCCCCTCTAAAATAAATTATCTTCCTCAACGGGGTGTTTAAGAGGAGTTCTGCCCCATAATAGGAAGATACATTCACATCATAACTGTCTTCCCCCTTCCCCTGATAAGGGGGAAGGGGATAGGTTTACGAACTTAGTAACTCAGTTACCACCGCATTTATCTCCCGTCCATCGGCTCTACCCTTAAGCTGAGCAATAAGGTTCGGCATAACCTTTCCCTTATCACCAAGTCCCAGCGCCCCCACCTCTTCAATAACCTGGCGAGCGGCGGTTATAATCTCCTCCCGGGTCATCTGCTGTGGTAAATACTCGTTGAGGATAGCCAGCTCAGCCTCTTCTTGAGCCAGCAGGTCGTGGCGGTCTCCCAACTTAAAGGCATCAATACTCTCATGCCGTTGCCTAACTTCCTTAGCGATAACACCAAGAACATCGGCATCAGCCAAAGTAGCCTGCTGCGCAATTTCAGTATTTTTGATGGCAGCCATCAACAGTCGAATAACCGAACGCCTTACCTTATCTCCACTCCTCATCGCCTGCTTAAGGTCGTCGGTTAGTTTTTGTTTTAACGGGGAAAATTGTGCTTCCACTGCTACCTTCTCAATGCTCTAGCAGTCTTGCGTCTCCTCGCCGCCTCCTTACGCTTACGCTTAGCACTAGGCTTCTCGTAGTGTCCCCGACGGCGAACCTCAGCCAGAATGCCAGCCTGTTGCACCCTTTTGTTAAACCGCCTGAGCAAACTCTCAAAGCTCTCGTTGTCACCGGCTATTACATCAGCCAAATAATATCATCCCCCTTCTTATAACCTACCTAATAATACCAAGTTTATTTATCACCACATTTTAACCAGCACAAGCCACCCTGTCAAGGAACGGCAAACAGATGGCACCCTCCGCAG
>DAOVUZ010000090.1 GCA_030632305.1 Dehalococcoidales bacterium
AAACTGGCTTATTTGTTTCTCTATCTCACCACTAGCCCTATAGTTGAGGTCAATCGCCCGCTCAATTTCAGAAGGAATACCAAGGGCTACGTCAACCCTCATCTTTGCCTGTGCCTTAATGTCCTCAATGGTACGGATGTCCTCGGGGTCAGCCATAACCACTACCAGCGTATCACCGACCACATCCAGTGGAATAAGGGTGTGTTTTCTGGCGGTATATTCCGGGATTAATCGCAGGGCGTTAGGTTGAACCATGTGCCCCTTCAGGTCGATTAGAGGCACATTTAACTGGACACTGAGCACTGCGGCTAAGTCTTCAGCTTTGACCATCTCTTGGTTTACTAAGACCTCGGTGAGTTTTCCCCCCTGCTTCCGTTGCAGCTTCAGGGCTTTCTCCAGTTGTTCGGTGGTGATGAGGTTCTCCTCAATCAGCATTTCGGTCAGACTCTTCTTAACTGTCCTACCGACCAATATATCTCCGTTATCCTTATCCATGCTTTTTCTCCCGGAGCTTATGAATGATCTTTATTTTTTATCTTTGCATCCATAATATAAAGCCGACGCATTCTGCTGCCTTTAACGTCTTCTTAGCTTGCCCCATTTCCTACTTCTTCAAAGAGTGTTACCTCCACGACTGACTCTGGTAGCCTCAGATTTGATTCTATCTATGTCATCCTGGGTGAATAGTCTCCAACCTTTTCTATCCCTAAACATTACATCCTCAAGGATACCTACCCTAAGCCAGCGCAAGAGCGTAGCTCTGCTTATGCCAGCCCCTTGACAAGCCTCCGAGGTTCTATAATAAGTTTGACCATTGATTCTAATCGCCATATCTTAAACCCTCTTAAGACATCTCAACTCGCCGGGTTATATACACCCTCATTAGAATATCATTCTTGGTGTTAACAATTTCCCGCCAGCCGGCCGGAACCAACCGGCTAAGGTCAGGTGGACAACCCCACCACCATAATTATAGCTAAAACACCTACCGCAACCTCGTCATTACTAGGAGCGTAAGTGACAAAGCAATCTAGGGAAGGGATTGCTGCGCCTCAGGTTCGCAATAACACAAAGAGCTATTAATAGCCGGTACTTGCTTGAGTAACCAACCCGCTTACAACACAGGAATAGGTGCCTACGGTTTCCTCAGTCCGCAGATAGTCTGGATAAAGTGAGGTCTCCCCACTCGATTGCGCGGAACGGGGGAAAGCAGACATATCATCGGTTGCTGACTTTGCTGTCACTGTATCTATCCCTCTATCTACCATCATCGTATCCATAGCCGTCTGGACAGTTGTAAACTCGGCCGCTGCCGCCTCTTCTTCGCCTCGCCCAATGAATCCAGTTACATTAGGCACTATCACCGCCGCCAGTACCCCCAGGATAGCGATAACAATAAGCAGCTCTATCAGAGTGAAGCCCTTATTGCTCTGGTGAATCCTTTTCAAAAACTGATTCATGATTCTACCTCCTTTCTTCTTAATTTCAAACCTATTGTCTATACCATGTTACCCATTTAAGTTGGCTATTTATGTTTATTACCATTCATTTACCTACCATTTTCTATTCCCTCTTTTTGTTTTTCCCCAAGCCTTTTAAATTTGACTCATAATATTTAATATTATACCACCATTGCCAAGCCTACAACAATAAAAGGAAATTGATTAACTTTTATGGCTTATCTACCCCTAGATAAAGAGGAACCAGGTGGCGAAGCCACCTCTTCAACAGTAAAACTGCCTTTCAAGCCCTCCAGATCTACATCGTAGACGCCAGGTTTGTTCCTGAATATAGCGAAGGCTACTTTCTGACTCTGCCCCGGATCAAGGGTCGTTTCTTTAACAGCTTCAACTATGCCTTTTATCTTCAGTACTAGGCTATAGCTACTCATGACAGAGCTGATATTGGATGCCTCAGCAATAATAGTAACGCTCCCATCTGGTCCAACCTTTCTCGGGGTAATCTTTAAGTTCCTGACACGAAAGGCGCCGGCGGCAGGCTTTGGAGGTTTCTCAACTACAGCGGTACCTTGTACGCGTTCTCTTACAGCGGTGAATGCTGCTGCTAGTTGTACTGGTTGTAAACCCTTCTTTGCAGCGATGAATGCCAAAGCTGCTATCACTGCCACAGCCGAGATGACTGCTATTAACCATCCAGATACAGTTACTCCAACTGGTGGCTCTATGGATATTGCTTCCACCCCGAAAGTACCTCGTGAATCACCAACTACTACCTGATAGCTGCCAGGGCTACTCGGGGTTACGCTAAAGGTTATTACCTGGCTTTGCCCAGGGGTGAGTCTTATCACCTGGATCGTATCTAGCAGACCCTCTATATTCACCATTAGATTGTGCTCACCTCTTAGCCCCCCGATATTGAAGAGTTGGGCGCTAATGGTAACGCTCTCACCGGCCGTAACTTGAATCGGGTTAATATCCAGGTTGCGTACTTCAAAAAGAGCCGGGAGTGCTGACAGATCAGCCATAACGGCAAAAGGTGTAAAGTGGCTTACCTGAGCTCCCGCTGTACCAACTGTAGCTACAAAGCCACTGGGAGGTTCTAGTTGTGTCCAGCCTTCCTCCTTGTCATAATAAGCAATAAATATAGACTCAGTGTTCTCAGGTAATACTTCAGGGTCATAACTAATTTCGAGTGTGATTGCTGGGTCGAACGTGACTGGTCGTGGTACTTCGCCAGAAGTATAGCCATTAAAATTGTAAACCGGGCTAACTGCTACCAAGCCCTCTGGTATTGCTGGCGGTTCCTCAGACACTTTTACCGACAGGCTTTCCGGCACTCGGCCGTCACTGGTGAGTATCTTAGTGCCGCTGTCAAGTCCCAGGATAATATTGCCACCGTAGTCGGCTATGACCAATGATTGGAGGAGGATTCCATCAGATTGGATCAGCGCCGTGTACCCTCCCGGCGTATTCATAGTTAGGATGCTCGCCGGGGGAGGTTCACCACCACCTCCACCTGCACCTCCACCGGTAGGGGGAAGAGAGACAGGGCTTGCCATCGATCCAAATGAACTAGTCTGTAGATAACTCAGCTTAGGTATAGTGCCCACCCCTATCTCAGCCCAAAGAAAGCCACTATAAGCCGGGGGACCAATAATGTCTGTAGTATCTACTCTACTGTCCGAGCATTGAGTCCAGGCGGTGCCGTCCCAATAGTACATCCGTAAAGATGACTCTACCAGCCCAGAAATATCAGCGTTGGTGTAGTACTTCCTGATTACTATCTCGTCAACATCTGTAGTGTCATCGAGATGAACATCAATATAGTCGCCGGTAGCCTGGAAACCGCTAGGAGTAGCGCCGGCAGGATTATCCGAATACCTAGCTATGGTGATAGTTGCTGTGCCCGTCCCCCCTGATGTTACATATTTTACAACCTCAGTATCGGCTTCTATCTTGCCATCAACTGTGTCATTACCAGGGTCCGTTTTCTCTTCCTTAAAATCTTCGACTGTCACTCCGACTTCATTAAAAAATACAGTGGTTGCCGCTGAGTCAGCACCGACGGTTACAGTTACCGTGGCTGTTTCAGCAGTTGTTGACGAGGTCAAAGTTGCAG
>DAOVUZ010000084.1 GCA_030632305.1 Dehalococcoidales bacterium
CTGGCTGGAGTGGCGAATTACTTCACGACATAGCGGTAACACCTTTTCTCTAGCCATATCCTTGGCTGATAAGCTCAGCCGAATCTGGTCAGCAATTGAATCTAAATTATCGGTTAATCCACCCACTATTGTGCTTCAATTCTAGTTACTATTTGTCGAGCTGCTTCTTCTGGAGCCTCTGCTTGGACTACAGCACTAATCACTGCTACCGAGTCAGCACCAGCAGCCATAACCTCGGCGACATTCTCCTTGGTGATGCCACCAATAGCCACCAGGGGTAAGGTTACCGCCTGCCTGATTTGGTGTAGCATTTCTAATCCAATTACCTTTGCTGTTTCCTTGGATGTGGTTGGGTATATTGAGCCGGCGGCAATATAGTCAGCCCTCTCCGATTCGGCAGCAATAGCCTGGTCTGAAGTAGTTACTGAGACGCCCAGAATTTTATCTATTGGCAACAGTCTGCGGGCTACAGGCAAAGGCAGGTCATTCTGTCCCAGGTGCAGCCCGTCAGCATCAGCAGCCAGGGCTAAATCAAGGTAGTCGTTCACTATAAAAAGCACATTATGCTCAGTACATAGATTCCTTAGCTGTTGAGCTATAAATAGCAACTCCTTTTTACTTTGTAGCTTGTCTCGTAGTTGAATTGCCTTAGCCCCACCCCGGATTACTTCATTGGCAACCTCAATATGACTGCGCCCCTCTAAGGATTGTGTATCTATAATAACATAGAGCCCGGGCATACGGATTACTTTATCCTGGCGCAGTAGCTTGGACAGCAAATTTTGCTCTATGGTGTATAAATTGAACCGCGCCTGCTTGAACTTCTCCGAGTCCAATTCAGGAGTAATACCTGGAATCTTAGCCACCTCCTCCAAGGTTCTCAGTGATTCCTGAACCCTTCTGGCGTTGGCTATTACTGTTATTGCTAGCCCCCTCTGTTTCTCATCCCCGGGTACTCCAATGTTAATACCAACATCACCCTCTGAGTCTCGAGTCTGTAAGAGCTGTTGCTGGAATGGCCAGTCACCCCTTAGTATCTCGTGTCGCATTGTTTTTAGTTGCTGAGTTAAAGTAGCATCGTTCAACAGTAAGCGGGCTATGTCTTCAAGGAGGCGAAGCCCCTCACCAATACGGTTCAGGTTAGCATCAATAATACGCAGTGCTTGTCTTGATATTGCTTCCGATAAAGCCATACTCATACTTCCCAGTGGTTAATTCTAACACAGCCAGATTGGGAGGTAAAGGGAGTTTAAGAAGGGCGAAGCCCCTCTCTTACCTACACTCTCCCTTCCCTTAATAAGAGAAGGGGGTCAGGGGGATAGGTTACTAAACAACTGTGAATCAAATCCCTGACCGGTCTGAAGGACTGGCGGTGGATGGGGGATGGTCCCAGTCGGCGTAGGCAGGCGAGATGCTCCCTGGTGCCGTAGCCCTTGTGTTGAGCCAATCCATAGCCGGGATAAGTTTTATCAAGCTCTATCATCAAGTGGTCACGAGCCACCTTAGCCATGATGGAGGCGCAGGCAATAGACAGGCACAGACTATCCCCATTAGTTATCCCCTTTTGGGGTAGTGGCACCTCGGGAAGAAGCATATAGTCTATGAGCAGAGACTCAGGCGGTGGTGAAAGCTGGTCTATAGCTTGCTTCATAGCTAAGCGTGTTGCCTTGATTATACCCACGGTATCTATCACCTCGCTGGGAATCATACCGATGCCTATTGATATAGCTGTTTCATGGATGTAGTAAAATAAAAATTCGCGTCTGGCTGGACTCAACTGCTTGCTATCTTTCACCTGGGCAAACCAGGGGGTATCTATAGGATAAGGCAGGATGACAGCGGCGGCTACTACCGGACCAGCCAGGGCACCACGACCGACTTCATCAATACCAGCAATATATTGGCAACCCTGCGCCTTGAGCATTGTTTCTTCGGCAAAGGATGGTATCTGGAGCTTGTTTATCAACCTCACCCCCTTTGTCTCGGAAGCAGTTGACTTACCCTCTGCCAGATAATTTCTTCTATTATCTTTTTACTCTGTGTTGCATCTACCACCAGCCATCGCTCCGGCTCATCACCTGCCAGTTTGAGGTAGCCCTCTTTTATCTTGTGATGGAAGGTAATATCTTCTTGCTCAAAGCGGTCCAGTCTTTCAGTTCCCTTGCGAGCCAGTCCTTCCTCTGCCGATATATCCAGCAGAACGGTCAGTTCAGGTTTCAACCCCTGAGTAGCAGCACTATTTATCACCTTGACCACTTCCAAATTCAGTCCTCGCCCATAGCCTTGATAGGCAGTAGTCGAGTCGTCATAGCGGTCGCAGATAACTACTTTCCCATTTTCCAGGTTGGGTTTGATTAGTTTGGTTACGAGTTCAGCTCGGGAAGCATTAAATAGCAGTAGCTCGGTCAGCGGTGATATATCTGTGCCTTCAGCCCACTTCAGCCAGCGACCGAGCTTCTTGCCCAGTGAGGTCACCCCCGGTTCATGAGTCAGAACTGCTGGAATAGCTAACTCTGATAGCCTTCTGTATAGCGCCCCGGCTTGAACACTTTTGCCACACCCTTCCCCCCCTTCAAAGGTGATAAATAGAGCCATAAACTATCCCCTCTCTTTATAAATCCTCACCCTTCTATCAGGCTCCTTGCCTGTGCTTTGGGAGGATAGGGCATTTCTTTCGGCTATCAGGTGCTGTAGTCGCCGAATGTAGGCGCTCTGCGGGCTGAGTTCCACTGTCTCCTGACCACTCTCCACCTTGATAACCGCTCCTTCCGCCTCATTGAGGGCAGCCTTGAGGATAGTTGACTTATCTGTGCTATCGGTAGGATAGATAGCATTTAGCATCTGCTTGATTTGAGGTGGGGTGTTACTTTTGAGGACATAGGTAGGCAGGTTGGCGGCTTCAGCATCCCTGACCTTTTGTGGCTTTCGCCGATAGTAGTTTTTAGAGGTTATAAACAGGTTGGCATCATTTAAGCTGCCGACTATATCCAGGCTCAATTGCATCTCTCTTGCCGTTTGCTCCAGACGTCCCCGATTTATGCCGAAGAGGTAAATCCGGGGTAGATTGTTTTCCTTACCTGCTGGCTTAGCTATTTTCTTAGGGGTAGTGATTGGCACTTCCTTTTCTATCCTGACCTCTCCCGTCACATCGAGCCAGCGAGTCTCGGTAGCTACCGGTTGACCTCGCAGGATAGCATCAACTGCCTCGCCGACATCAGGGCGAATAGCTACCTTATCCCAGTCCTGAATTTCAACAACAATATTAAAGGTAGGCGACGACACCCGCTCCAGTATCGACTTCTGTGTGCCCCTTCGCTTTGCCTCTTCATCGCCCAGGGTTACCGACTGAATACCGCCAATAAGGTCGGAGAGGGTAGGGTTCATCATCAGGTTTTCCAAGGTGTTACCGTGGGCGGTGCCGACGAGTTGAACCCCACGCTCAGCAATGGTTCGAGCCGCCCGAGCTTCAAGCTCAGTGCCAATTTCATCAATAACAATTACCTCAGGCATATGGTTTTCCACAGCTTCAATCATTACTGCGTGTTGCCTGCTAGGAGTGGTTACCTGCATCCGCCGGGCATGCCCAATGGCAGGGTGGGGAATATCACCATCACCGGCAATTTCATTTGAGGTGTCCACAATGATAACCCGTTTATTGAGGTCGTCAGCCAGCACTCGGGCGACCTCACGCAGCATGGTGGTTTTACCCACCCCGGGGCGACCTAACAGCAGGACACTCC
>DAOVUZ010000093.1 GCA_030632305.1 Dehalococcoidales bacterium
AAGAAGCATGTTCTGAATACCTCTACGCCTCATGTGCCAGATATTCTCACCAGTGCCATTCTGTAAAATAAGTTCTTTGAGCAGTCTAGCAGTCTTCTCAGTAAATGGTGCTTTCCTTTGCTTACTACCCTTACCCCAAATTATTATTGTGTAATTTGTCCAGTCAATATTACTAGCTTTGATGTTTGTCAGCTCATTGAGCCTCATACCACTATCAGCGAATAAAGAGATAATGGCTTTGTCTCTGAGACTGTCAACTTGCTCTACTAAATAGTTTACCTGCTCAGTGGTTAGACTGGGAAGTATTTGTTTGCTTCGTTTAGGTGGGTCAACTCTCTTGAGCGGATTGTCCTTAATATAGTCGTTCCTTATTAGCCAATTAACAAAAGCTCTAATGGCTCTGTAGTAAGCAAACTTGCCATTACCACAAGTCAGAGATGATAGGAAACTGTTTATGCCTTGTCCGGTTAATTCTATCCCTATAGCCTTACTGAGACATCTCTGGTAAAATAGCAGCGTGTGGGCAGACAATCCTTGTCTTCTTGAATTAAGGAACTCCTGTAGCGTAGAATTAGTTAACTTTTTGGTTAACTTTTCAGAAAGTTGGTTAACTTTTTGAAGTTGATAGTTTGTATCTAGCGTAGCTTTGGGGGGAAGTGTCGGAACTGGCAGACGAGCATGATTTAGGATCATGTGCCGAAAGGCGTGGGGGTTCAAATCCCCCCTTCCCCACAAAATTGCCTACGCAGATAACTCCTCAGTTACCAGTTTCCTGGAGGAACCATTGTTGGTCAATCGCTGTCTTAACTGCTCCAGTGCCTTCGTGGTATCACTGGCTACCCTTGCCTTGTCACAATGATTTAGTCGATACTTAAATAGCCAGTAGGTAAACTCCTTTATCTCGGTTAGACTGGTAGACCTGAGTTGAGGGTAACCCTTCTCCTGCCTGAAGTGCTTGAGTAAGGCAGTTTTGGTAGTATCATATATGCGCCGGTAAACCTCGTTAGCAATGTTATGCTCGTTACCATAGACCAAAGTTCGTCTTTCCTTGCGTACCTCCTCCTGTACCGCCAGAATTAATGCCTCCTCCACGGTAATGCCATAAAAGTAGTTAAGATATTGATGGTATTTAATACTGCCAATAAGCTCTTTGAATTTCTTTGTGGTCAAATTAAGCGGTGGTTTGTTATGCAAAAGGAGGGCAGTCTTCTCATCATCGGGCAATAAACCACTCACTGCCTCACACAGGCGCTCAGCTAGAAGCAGCCAGTCAAAGGCTTCACCAGCGATAAGGTAGCGGTAACTGCGACCGTTGTAGGTTTCCTCGGCAGTAGTCCACAACCCGATAGCCTCAAGCAAGGCGGTATACCAGTGCTTACCGCCAGTGATAGCCTGTTCTAAATATCTTATTACCTCAACATCTCTTGCCGGAGTCAACACCACTTCAACCTTTCAGATAGGCTAAAACCTTCTCCAATGGTCTGGTGTTAAGTATGTCCTGTGTTTCACACCAGCCTCGCCTGGCTACCCCTATACCGAAGCGCATAAATCCCAGGTGCTCGGCGCTGTGGGCATCGGTGTTAATTACCAGCTTTATCCCTAGTTCTCTCGCCCGATAGGCATGAGTATCCTTAAGGTCAAGCCGACTGGGCATACCATTAATTTCCAGTATGGTATTGGTCTGAGCCGCCGCCTGAAACACAGCCTCCATATCTACTGCTACTGGCTCCCTACCTGGTAACAAACGACAGGTTGGATGTGCCAGTATATCTACATTAGGATTTTCTATAGCCTTTATAATCCGTCTCGTCATTTGCTTCTGGCTCTGGTTCATACCAGAATGCACTGCAGCGATAACAGTATCCAGTTCACCCATAAGCTCATCCGACATATCTAGGCTGCCATCGGCGCGAATGTCTACTTCCATACTGCAGAAGATATGAATTCCACCAATCTTCTGGTTAAGCTCCTTAATTTCTAATATTTGCTGCCTTAGTCGCTCTTCATCCAGCCCGTGGGCAATGCCCCGTCCCCCTGAGTGGTCAGCAATCCCCAGATACTGATAGCCGGCATCTCTGGCGGCTAAAGCCATTGTCTCAATAGAATCGCGCCCGTCACTCCAGTTAGTATGGACATGAAGGTCACCCTTTATATCTGATAGTTCCACCAGCTGGGGTATAGCTCCTTGCTCTGCCCTTTCTATCTCTTGTTGACCTTCCCGGAGTTCGGGGGGGATAAATTGCAGACCCTGCCGAAGGTAAAAAGTCTCCTCGGTGGCGAATTTCTCCTGCTCATAGGTTGCCAGTTTGGTAATGCCATACTCGGATAGTTTTAGCCCCATTCGGTGTGCTCTCTCCCGCAGATTAATATTATGCTGCTTACTACCGGTGAAGTATTGCAGGGTCGAACCAAATGAGTCATGCTCCACTATTCTCAGGTCAACCTGAAGCCCACCGGAAACAACCACGCTTGCCTTGGTCGTCCCGCAGGCTAGAACTTCCCTGACCTGGGGTAAAGTGGTAAAGGTCTGGATTGTTTTTTTGCCATTATCAGCCGTGCCCATAAGGTCAATATCACCAATTGTTTCTCGGAAACGGCGCAGGCTCCCCGCTGGAGTCAGGTTTCTTAGTTTGGGTAATTGACTGAGTCGGCCTAAAATCTCTTCCACTACCGGTAGTGCCTCGCCGATAGGGATGCGCTGGTCTTTCCTTCTCATTCCCTGAATCTGGTGCAAGATATTCTCTGCCGTCTTATCCCCCATACGGTACAGGGAAGCTACCTTGCCGCCAACGATGGCTGCCTCCAGCTCATCTACTGACCTTATCCCTAGCTTGCTGGAGAGCAACATCGCTATCTTGGGACCGATGCCAGGCACATCAAGCAGGGTGCTAATCCCCTCCGGGAACTCAGCTTGTAGCTTCTCGTAGTAATCAAGGCGGCCGGTAGTTACCAGTTCGGTAATCTTCTTGGTAATTGCCTCTCCCACCCCCGGGATTTCCCTCAACCTGTCCTCGGTCACCAGTTGCTCCACCTCCGCCGGTAGGTATTCAATAGCACGAACCACCCTCTGGTAAGCCCTTATCTTAAACTGGTTTTCCCCATGAAGCTCCAGTAGGTCAGCAATATCCTGAAATACCTTGGCAATCTCACTGTTTTTCATAGTTGATGAGCCTCCATCATACTAACCCCTCCTCACCTCCCGCAGCATTTTTTGTATTTTTTGCCGCTGCCGCAGGGGCAGGGGTCATTGCGCCCTATCCTTTTACCATCTGCCTTTGGTGGCGGTGTCCTGTTACTACCAACCATGCCGGCGGCAACTTGAGCCAGTGGTGACGGCGCCGGTGGTGGGGCTTCCCGCCT
>DAOVUZ010000118.1 GCA_030632305.1 Dehalococcoidales bacterium
AACCTGCTGCCGCGGCGAGTAATAATTATATGCTCCCCGAGCCTGATACTCAGATTCCCACTATGGGAAGAGATGAGTCCCCGGGTAAACAGGTCATGCCCAACAGTTTGAAACTGAGATAAAATCATGACTTCTTTAGGCTATCTCCAGAGTAAGGCTGGGGCTAATGTATAACTATCGGCAATAAAAATCAAATCAGGCTACTGGCTACACCAACTGCCTGATGACAGCAATAACTTTGCCCTGAATCTCAACATTGTCGGGCTCGGCATAAATAGGCTGCATGTGGCTATTTGCCGGTTGAAGGCGGATGCGACCGGGCTCACCATAAAATTTCTTCAGCGTAGCCCCTTTTTCCGCCTTAAGCCATATTGCTGCCAGTTCCCCGTTCTCCACCACATTCACATACTGCATCAGGATAATATCACCATCATTAATCAACGCATCCACCATTGACCAGCCCTTCACCTTCAGGGCATAAACCCCTTCTCTACCCCGAATTAAGTCTCTGCTTACCTCCAAGGTCTCTGCGGACGCAGTAACATCCCAGGTATCAGGAGTGGGCACCGGTATCGGCTCACCAGCCGCTATTTGACCAATAATAGGAACTTGAAGACACTACCCCAGGTCAGAAGCCCTGTCAATCAACTCAATACCACGCGACACACTGTGATGGCGGCGAATATACCCTTCCCTCTCCACTATAGTCAGGTTATAATTAACCACCGATGTCGAACTGAGTCCACACCCACCCAGTATATCTCTAATACTAGGCGGATAGCCCCTGTCCACTAAAAAACTACGAATAAAATCAATAATATGCTGCTGCTTTGACGATAATGTCCCCATTCCTCACCCTGTAAAACTAACCCATCAAATAGCGAACTTACCATGGCTGGAACGAACATTTGTTCTAAAACAACTTTATACTAAATCCCTTTTTTGTCAATACCCAAGCTAGAGGTTGTTTACTAACGCCCGTTGTTCCCACCCCGGCCAGGAATAAATCACCCAGTCTTTTCCGCCGAAGACAAAGCCAGAGCATCGTTTAGCTTCTTCATTAATCGTGATTTGTGTCGGGCAGCATTATTGGGGTGGATAATCCCCTTATCAGCCGCTTTATCCAAAGAACTGATAGCAAGTAGCACTGCTTTCTGAGCCGACTCAAGCTCACCTGAGAAGATAAGCTTCTCCGCCTTGGTTAAGTTAGTTTTAGTCAGGCCACGAATAGGCTTGTTGCGTAATCGCCTTCTTTCAGCAACACGCACCTGTTTTTGAACTGATTTACTAACTGGCAATATCTACCTCCTTAGATTTTTATTTGGCAACCTACCCCCACCAGACCAAATCAGGTTGAAGGGCTAGGTTTACTGGTTGCCTCGTCACCTACTCTGGTAACACCTATCACCCCTTTAATTCCCTCAATTTTTATCAGGAGCCGACTTAGCTGAGCCAAGCCCCTGGTCCCTAAAGTAAAACATTCAGTAACAGTTTGGTCATCATGGTGAGTAGAAGTTAGGGCAGCAATATTAATCTTCTCCTCAGCGACAATAGCGGTGATATCGCGCATCATCCCTACCCTGTCCAAGGCTTCAACCTGAATATTAACTGGATATAGCAAATCGGTCTGCCCCCACTCCACCTTAACCAGTCTCTCCCTCTCATCCTCATGAACCACACTGTAACAATCCTGACGGTGTACGGTCACCCCCCGGCTGCGAGTAACATAGCCAATAATCTTATCACCAGGCACCGGGCGACAACACTGGGCTAAATTGGTAAATAAATCTCCTACTCCCAGCACCTGAATAGCTGATGATGGCGGCGTGGGAGGGGCAACTTCAGCCACCACCCTAGGTTTCTCCTCCTCGGCAGCTAGCTTCAAGGCAATCTGATGAGTAGTAACGCCACCATAACCAATAGCCACTAGAAAATCATCCAGGCTATCATACTTGAACAGCTTCACCAGTTCCTCCCGCTCGCTGAGTTTCATCCCCAGACGCCTCATCTCCTTCTCTAAAAGCTCCCGACCCCGCTCAATATTTTCGGCTCGCTCCTGCTTCTTAAACCATTGCCGTATCTTTTCCCTAGCGTGGGAGGTCCGAGTATAGCCCAGATGCGGACTCAGCCAATCCCGGCTCGGTCCCTTAGCCCCCTTAGCCGACATAATTTCAACTACATCGCCATTATTTAGTTGAGAATTGAGTGGTACCAGTCTGCCGTTCACCTTTGCCCCTACGCAACGATGCCCCAGGTCAGTATGAACCCGGTAAGCAAAATCAAGAGGGGTAGCACCTTTGGGTAAATCCTTTATCTCCCCGTTAGGTGTATAGACAAAAACCTGATCAATGAATATATCGGTTTTAACTGATTCCAGAAAGTCTTCAGCCCCACTGAGCTCCCGGTGCCACTCAATTAACTGGCGCAGCCACCCTATCTTCTCTTCAAAGTGTATGTCCTCCTTTTCCCCCTCTTTATAGCGCCAGTGAGCAGCTAACCCGTATTCGGCAATATGATGCATGTCATGGGTGCGAACCTGCACCTCCAGGGGGATTGTGCCCAGACACATTACCGCAGTATGTAAAGATTGATACCCATTTGACCTGGGATTAGCAATGAAGTCGTCAAACTCATCGGGCAGAGGGCGCCACAAACTGTGGATAACACCTACGGCACTATAACAATCAGGCACAGTATCAACCAACACCCGAAGGGCAAGAAGGTCATGTATATCATCAAAGTCTTTGCCCAAGGCAGAATACCTCTCCATTTTC